>NZ_JACSJK010000006.1:0-109174 GCF_018617035.1 Exiguobacterium sp. s140 | reverse complement strand
GTTCCCATGCCGAACACGGAAGTTAAGCGTCTCAGCGCCGAAAGTAGTTGGGGGATCTCCCCCTGTGAGGATAGGACGTTGCCAGGCAACAACGCAGAGGACGACCGAGCATACGCTCGGTCGTTT
Source organism: Exiguobacterium sp. s140 (assembly GCF_018617035.1). GTDB lineage: Bacteria > Bacillota > Bacilli > Exiguobacteriales > Exiguobacteriaceae > Exiguobacterium > Exiguobacterium profundum. Next base: position 109,048 of record NZ_JACSJK010000006.1, on the reverse strand, counting down.
TTTTGTTTCTTTGAAACTTTGTCCCTTCTTTTTCGTACTAAGTAAGAGAAAGAGGGGATGTTTATAAATCATGAATCTCCTCAGATTGACTCATTCGATAAACAAAATGAGAGGAGAAACATCATGCAAAATCTTCAGGAGACCCAATTAGATTTACAACAACGTATCGCCGAGCGTGATCGACTTGTGCGTAAGCAAGAGATACTAAACAAACAGTTGAACGAGCATGAGACGGTGCGGAAGACACTACTCAACACATTCACGAAAGAACAACGTGATGTGTATGACCTTGAAGAATTCTCGCTCGTCAACACATGGCGGAAGTTACGAGGCACGTTCGATGAACAACGAACGATCGAAATGGAAGAGGCTGCTCGCGCGGAACTGAAATTACGAGAACACGAGGCGATGATTGACGAATTGACGCTCGAACATCGAGAATTACAAGAACAGCTCGAGGTTTATGAGGGCATCGACGCTGAGTGGGAGACCTTCTTAGAAACAAAAGAATCCCATCTTGCGAAAGATCCAGCTATTCGCCGAGACCTACACCATCTCACGAATCAACAAGCCGAAACGAATGAACTTCTTATCGAGTATCGGGAAGCCATCGTTGCCGGTAAGACGGCGCGATCAACGATTGCAAAAACACTCAAACATCTAGATAGTGCGAAAGGGTGGTCGACGTATGACACGTTCTTCGGGGGTGGCTTGATTGCCACAGCAATGAAACATGAGGCGCTAGATGCTTCCGAACAGACGATGCACGAATTACAATCTGCGTTAGAGCGTTTCTCCCGTGAATTAGCGGACGTGCAAGGTATTGTTCAGGAGTTGCATGTCGATCGAGGTTCACTCATTCAGTTCGCAGATTATTTTTTGGATGATATTTTTTCAGAATGGACGATGCATGGACGAATCAATGATTCCTTAGATCAAGTGAACGGACTGGATAAGGAAATCAGTCAGCTGATTGCTCGTATGACGAGACAAGTGGAAACGTTAGAACAGAAGCTTGACGAGACTGAAGAAAAAAGAAGACAGCTCATCCTGACACGATGAGCTGTCTGTCATTATATTTATAGTAAGGGTTCTTTTGCTTAGTTCAAGGAGAGTGAAGAGAGAATGAGCAAAACGATGGCATTTCTTATTAGAGGGATGGGAGTCACGGGTGCGTTATTGATTATGTCGATTCCATTTTTCTTTAGTTCTCCCATATCGACTACTCTGATCATTGTCAGTTCGATTTCGTTGATTGCCTTTGTAATGTTTACTGTTTCAGCAATCAGGCTTCGAAAGCGGATAGAGGATGAATGATGCGTATTTTTTTGAGACAACAAAAGGTCCAAGGGGGGAGAATCATGGAACAACTGATTGAGGATATCGTACAAAGGGTGAGACCGGATCAACGGACGCTGATTGCCATCTCCGGACATGGGGCAGCCGGAAAATCGACGTTGGCAGAAAAATTACGGGAACGACTCGGTGATATAAACCTGCTTCACACAGACCCGTATATCACAGATTCACAGTTGAGGAAACAAACGATCCTCACGTATCCACACGATGGAATGACCCATCAGTATAAGATGACGGCGTGTCATCCGGCCGCGCATCATCTCCTGTCACTCGAGCGTGACGTTCGTATGATTCGAGAGGGAATCGGCTTTTACACGATTGATGTCCCTTATTTGGAGCGGACATGGATTGATCCAGAGAAACCGATCACGATTATTGAAGGGATGAGTGTCGCATTCCTGAATCTTTCGTCTTTTGATCAATCGATTTATCTCTACACAGACGGGGAGACGGAGTTCAAGCGACGTTCACATCGTGATATTCAGGAACGGGGTATGGAGCTGGACTACTTACGCGCTTCACATGTAGAGAGACGTCTACAATATGAATTGTTCATGCATCCGTATCGCTACTATTTTCAAACCATCGTCAATACGAGTAAGGATGAAATTCAAATTGAAAAAACCGCTCACGAGGAGCGGTGACTGCGTAACGTATCTTGAATGCCGATACCGAGCTGTTCTTGTTCGCGCTCGAGTTGTTCCCACGTGAGAGAACGATGACGCAATTCGACGTCGGTCGCCATCGATTCGAGCGTTCGCTGTTTCTCGATGTTGTCGAGCCAGTAGTAGAGGTCGATCCCGTCTTCATGCAAGCGCCAAAACGATTTGACGACCTCGAACTCATCGGCCCATTCTCCGACCGGCTTGAATCCATACTTTTCAACGAATGGATACGGACGTTCTTCCCCGAGCGGGTCGATCACGTTTCGGACGAACATCGGCTCAAGTCCAGCGTGAGCGGTCGCATCGAGTAATCGTTTCAGTTCAGGCATCGGTTCGATTTCGATGTGTTCGAGCACATCAAACCAAACTCGTTTGATGTCCTTGTCCCATAATGTAGCCTCTATACTATACGGGGCGCCGGCAGAGGAAGGGGCGTACATCGTCAACTCGAATGAAAACGGAACATCTTCCTTCGCTCCGGGTTCTAGTACAAGCGATAGTGGAATTGGGACTTCTTGAATATCAGCTTCTCGATTGAACTCGTTTCCTTCCATGGTGATGTCTTTGAACGTCGTCAAGAAGGTCAGGGTGAGTTCCTGTAATCGAACGACATTCGTTGTCGGGTTGGAGACGTGCAACGTACCCGTCACGGTCTGCTTCGGAATGAGTGCTGCCGGGTCAAACGTGATCTCGGCTTCGATCTCCGAAAAGAACCATTTCTTGAATCGATTTCCCCATTTGGACATGGCGGTCGCGCCCCTTTTCTCTGATAGTCTATGCTGTTATATTTGTTCCCGATTCCATTTTTGAAAAAACATTAAGAAAATGGTTGCTTTTTATAACTGTCTCGCTTATTATAGAGGATGTCGAAACAATTCAAACCATCGCGGGGTGGAGCAGTCTGGTAGCTCGTCGGGCTCATAACCCGAAGGTCGTCGGTTCAAATCCGGCCCCCGCAACCAATTTTTATTTAATTTCATATGTCGTCGCGGGGTGGAGCAGTCTGGTAGCTCGTCGGGCTCATAACCCGAAGGTCGTTGGTTCAAATCCAGCCCCCGCAACCAATTTTTAAATGAGATAGCGAAACGATGGCGTTTCGTGTTTTTTTTTGCTTAAAATGAAGTGTACAATGAGTACGTATGAGAAGTGAAAAAGGAGAACCATTCATGTATACATTGATTACGCATTCTGCGGCGGAGACGCAAGCGGTAGCAGAACGTTTGGCCACACTCGTCGAAGCAGGGACGGTCATCACGTTAAACGGTGACCTCGGTGCCGGCAAGACGACGTTCACACAAGGGTTCGCAAAAGGACTCGGTGTCACGCGGAACGTCAACAGTCCGACCTTCACCATTATGAAACAATACAAAGGGCGATTGCCGCTCTATCATATGGATGTCTATCGTCTCGAAGATACGGGGGATGACATCGGTCTTGAGGAATATATCAATGGTGATGGTGTCGCCATCGTCGAGTGGTCGAACTTGATCGAGTCCTCGCTCCCGGAAGAACGCTTGGCCATCACGATTGAACGGGTCGGCGACGAAGAACGTAAACTGACACTTGCTCCGACGGGTGAGCGTTACGTTCAAATCGCCAAGGAGGTGCTCGCATGAAACAATTGATGATTGATACCGCGACGACACGTTTGTCAGTCGCGTTAAGTGAGGCTGGAGAGATTCAAGCCGAAGCGACCGTCATGGTCTCAAAAAACCATGCGGTCACACTCATGCCGATGATTGAACAGCTCATGGCAGCGGTCAAATGGACACCGAACATGCTCGAACGCATCATAGTCACGACCGGACCTGGGTCGTACACGGGAATTCGGATTGGAGTGACGACAGCGAAGACACTCGCTTATACGCTCAATCTTCCACTCATCGGTGTATCTGCCCTGCAGCTCATGGCAGCGGCCCCGAATACCGATTTGCCGGTCGTCTCATTGATTGACGCTCGCCGTGGCAACGCGTATATCGGATATTATCAGCACAACAAAGCACTAACACATGATCAGCACGCCTCCGTCTCAGATTGGTTGCGACTGAATAGTCAAGGGCGCTTCCTTGTCGTCGGAGACGTGGAACCGTTCCGTGACGTGTTAAGTGAATATGACTATATCGAAGCACCGGCTGCCCATCGATATGGGCGTGCGAGTGATTTGGTCGTCTTCAGCGATGAGACGAGCGATGTCCATTCGTTTGAACCGGAGTATTTGCGACTCGCCGAGGCGGAAGCGAAATGGTTAGAGGGACAAAACAATGGCTGACGTGAAAATTCGTCGGATGACGTGGCTTGATGTCGAGGAAGTGACGAAAGTCGAAGAAGCATCGTTCGCCATTCCGTGGACAAAAGAGGCGTTCATGAATGAGATGCTTCGAAATGAACAGGCTATTTACTTTGTCGCGGTCCATGACAAACGGGTCGTCGGGTTTGTCGGCGTTTGGACAATCGTCGATGAAGGACATATCACAAACATTGCCGTCTTACCTGAGTTTCGTGGACAGGGCATCGGCAATCAATTGTTAGCGGAACTTGTCGCGTTCGCCAAGTCAAAAGGACTCGTCGGATTGACGTTAGAAGTCCGCGTGTCGAACGTTGGCGCGCAAAAACTATATGAACAGTTGGGTTTTATGCAAGCCGGTCGGAGAAGACGCTACTATCAGGATAATAATGAAGACGCCTATATTTATTGGGCGAAGTTAGGAAGTGAGTCAGAATGAACACATCACTGATTCTCTCGATCGAGTCGAGTTGTGACGAGACGTCTGTTGCGCTCGTCAAAGATGGAAAGACGTTATTGTCGAACGTCGTTTCTTCTCAAATCGAGAGTCATAAACGATTTGGTGGCGTCGTCCCTGAAGTGGCGTCTCGTCATCATGTGGAACGAATCACGTACGTGATTGACGACGCATTGAGTGAAGCCGGCGTGACGATGGAAGACGTCGATGCGGTCGCGGTCACACAAGGACCGGGTCTCGTCGGTGCCCTTCTCGTTGGGATCAGTGCGGCCAAGGCGTTGGCATTCGCCCATCAAAAACCGCTCATCGGTGTCCACCATATCGCCGGACACATTTACGCGAACGAACTCGTCGAAGAGATGAAGTTTCCGCTCGTCTGTCTCGTCGTTTCAGGGGGACATACAGAACTCGTCTATATGCCAGAACATGGTGTCTTCGAAGTCATCGGGGAGACACGTGACGACGCGGCAGGTGAGGCGTACGATAAGGTTGCGCGCACGCTCAGTCTCCCATATCCGGGAGGTCCTGCGATTGACCGTTTGGCAGCAGTCGGGGAAGACACGTACAACTTCCCACGCGTTCGTCTCGAACCGGGTAGCTTTGATTTCAGTTTCAGTGGTTTGAAGTCATCGGTCATCAACGCCGTACACAATGCGGAGCAACGGGGAGAGACGGTCATCCCTGAAAACTTGGCGGCGAGCTTCCAGGCGAGTGTCGTCGAAGTGCTCGTCGAGAAAGCGATTCGTGCCGTGAAGGAAAAAGGGGCGAAGCAATTGCTTGTCGCGGGTGGTGTCGCGGCGAACCGTGGCCTCCGCGCAGCGCTTCAAGAAGCGGCTACAGCTGAAGGGATTCAACTCGTCATTCCACCGCTTGACCTCTGTGGGGACAACGCGGGCATGATCGGGGTGGCGGCACATCACGCGTATGTGCGCGGTAAGCGCGATACACTAGCGATGAACGCGGTTCCTGGGTTATCCTTAGAAGAGAGCATGACAGTCTAGGGGGAAATAGAGACATGACGAAACGCATCATCATCGGAGGACTCATCGTACTACTCGTCGTTGCGACGTTCTTACAAGTACGTGAGATCATCCGCGCTTACAATATCGCATATCAAGAGGAGATTGTTCCAGAAGAGACACGAGTGAAGTCACTCACTGGAGAAGAGTCATTAGAAGGCATCGGTCGCGTGACCGGAGAGAATACGCTCATCAAGTCACTATATGGCTACACAAGTGTCGTCGACCAAGAGCCGGAGCGTGTGATCGTCGTCGATCGTAATCTCGGCGTTCAGCCAAAAGCAAGCGATGCTTACTATGAAATCGAGCGAGGTCGCGAGGCAACGGAAGAAGAAGCGGCGAAGTTTGATGATTTGATCGAGGAACTCGACGAACAGCAACTGTTCGCACAAGTCATCTCGACGCATGAAGCACGCTATGTGACGAATGGCGAAAAGCCGATGACGTTCTATAAAGTGTTCACACGTGACGTCGACACGAACGAGGCTGTCTTCTTTATCGCTGAAGACGGAACGAAACTCGACTTCCATACAATCGGATTCCAACCACTGCGTTATTTCTAACAAAAAGGTTCAGCCACGCGGCTGAACCTTTTTGAGTGCTTCAAGTTGTTGAAGGAATGTATGGGCGAACGCAAGACATGTTTCTTTTTTTTTCGTCCGTATCCGGGTCAAATTCAATCTTGAGCGATTATCAATGTCAGTGCTAACGTTGATTGTACAAACAAAACCACGCCTTCAAACAGAAGACGTGGTTTTGTTATGCTTTTGGTTGTCGATAATTCTCCCGATGCCACGTATTGACGCGGCTCACGATGAACACGAGAAGAGCGAGAATCCACATGAAGAGCGTCTCTTCATAGAAGTGGGCCCACACCGATCCAGGCGCATAGAACGTGTGAACGGTCACATCGACCGGCCAGACGACGACACGGATGAAGAGCGTGCTCATGAGCAGACCACTGAAGAGACTGAGTAGTATCCCTGGCCACGTCTGAATGATGAAGCCGATGACGACCGGCAGGAAGAAAAAGAGAATAGACGGGACAATCGTCGGCTCCCCGCGGATGAGTTCAGACACGAACTCGGTCCCGGTCGGCACGATGTAGGCGAGTCCTGTGAGGAACGCTTGAATGAACTCGATTCGCATGGCACGGGTACGCATCATGTATGGAGTTCCTCCCATTCCTCATAAAGTGCGGTGATCGATTCTTTCGCAGCGTCTGATTCGGTCGACAACTCCTGTGCACGGGCGAAGTCGTTGAAGACGTCCGGCTCACAAAGCAACTGTTCGATTTCGTCGAGACGATTCTCATGTTGCTCGATTGCCAGCTCGATCTCTTCGATGCGCTGTTTGATGCGGCGCTCTTCCCGTTGCTGTTCTTTATCGGCGCGCTGTTTTTTCACGACGACCTGCTTCGTCTCCTCACGGGCGAGTCGCGCCAGTTCCTCGAGCTCTTCTTTCTTCTCGACGTAGTACGAATAGTCTCCGAGATACTCGTTGATGCCGTTCGGTGTGATCTCTAGCACACGCGTCGCGAGTCGATCGATGAAGTAGCGGTCATGCGAGACGAAGAGAATCGTGCCCGGATAGTCGAGGAGGGCATTCTCTAAGATCATCTTCGAGTCGAGGTCCAAGTGGTTCGTCGGCTCGTCCAAAATGAGGAGGTTCGGTTGCTCGAGCTTCAGCTTGGCCAAGGTGAGTCGTGCCCGTTCGCCACCGGATAGTTCATGGACACGCTTCATGACGTCATCGCCGCTGAAGAGGAACTGTCCGAGAAGACTCCGGACTTCTTGCTCGCGCATGAGCGGCCAGTCGTTCCAAATCTCGTCGATGACACGGTTCGCGTCTGACAAGTTCTGCTGCTCCTGATCGTAGTAGCCAATCTCGACGCCGGTTCCGTAACGGATCTCACCCGTGAGGGCGGCTTGTTGTTTCGTCAATACTTTGAGGAGGGTCGACTTCCCGACCCCGTTCGGACCGACTAGCGCGACGGACTCACCGCGTTGCAGTTGGAAGCGGAGGTTTTGAGCGATCGCTTCCTCGTACCCGATGGCGAGGTCACTCGCGCTCAGCACATCGTTCCCGCTCTGACGTTTGATGGAGAACGAGAGAACGGCGCTACGTTCGTCACCATCCGGCGCATCGAGGCGATCGACTTTCTCAAGACGCTTCCGCACGCTTTGCGCTCGTTTCGTCGTCGTCGCCCGGGCGATGTTTCGCTGGATGAAGTCTTGCATCTTGGCAATCTCTTCTTGCTGCGACTCAAACTGCTTCTTCTCTTGCTCGTAGAGGGCGGCCTTCTGCTCGAGATACTTCGTATAGTTCCCGACGAAGCGGCGACTCCGGTGACGTGACAATTCATAGACGACCGAGACGACGCGATCGAGGAAGTACCGGTCGTGGGAGACGATGAGAACGGCACCTTTATAGCCGTTCAAGTACTTCTCAAGCCAGGCGAGTGTTTCGATGTCCAAATGGTTCGTCGGCTCGTCCATGATGAGCAGGTCGGGACTTTGAAGGAGCATCTTCGCCAAGGCGAGACGTGTCCGTTGTCCCCCGGAGAGCGTGTCGATGCGACGCTCGAAGTCGTCCGGATAGAAGCGCATCCCGTGAAGGACCGAGCGGATGGTCGCTTCATATTGGTATCCGCCACGTTCTTTGAACGTATGTTGCTCTTCATCATAAGAAGAGAGGAGGCGTTCATATGCAGCGGCGTCATTTAGGATTCGTTCTGAGCCCATGTCAGCCTCCATGCGACGGAGCGTCTTCTCTTGCTCGATCAAGTCCGTGAAGACGGTGAGCATCTCATTCCAGATCGTCTCGTCGGATTCTAACCCTGAGTCTTGGGCGAGATAGCCGATCGTGACGTCTTTTGGCTTCATGATGTCCCCGGAGTCATAGTTGTATTCACCAGCGATGACTTTCAAAAGCGTCGACTTTCCGGCCCCGTTACGACCGACAAGGGCGACGCGTTCGCCTTCCTGGATTTCGAGTTTGACATTTTCTAAAATCGGCTCGACGCCGAAGGATTTGGATAAGTTGTTGACTTGCAGTAGGATCAAGTGAAAAAACCCCTTTCTCTCTATTTAGTATACTGTATTTTTCAGCGATTTTAGGTATATTCGTTGAGTGGTCATGTGAATTCGTTTACAATCAAGGTGTATGAAATTCAGATTCGTTTGTAACGTGTCGTAAAAAGGAGGCTCTTTCCGTTGAGTCAAAACGAACCAAAGATTCCACAAGCGACAGCCAAACGGTTGCCACTATACTATCGATTTATTCAAAGCCTGCATGCTTCAGGGAAACAACGTGTCTCTTCAGCAGAACTGAGTGAGGCGGTCAAGGTCGATTCGGCTACGATTCGCCGTGATTTCTCGTACTTCGGTGCGCTCGGTAAAAAGGGATATGGCTATAACGTGCAGTATCTGTTAGACTTTTTCCGAAAGACACTGAATCAAGACGAGATTACGAATGTCGCCTTGGTCGGAGTCGGTCACCTTGGGACGGCATTCGTCAACTATAACTTCCTTAAAAACAATAACACACATATCGTCGTCGGGTTCGACGCAGACGAGACAAAAGTCGGCACGACGATGTCAGGCGTCCCAATTCATCACGTCGATGAGATGGAACAAATCATGAAGCAAAACAAGATTGACGTCGCTATTTTGACGGTACCTTCTGCTTATGCGCAGTCCGTCGCAGACGACTTGGTGCGTTTCGGCATCAAGGGCATCTTGAACTTCACACCGGCACGACTCACTGTACCGGATACGGTTCGCGTCCATCATATCGATTTGTCGATTGAGCTGCAGTCACTCATTTACTTTATGCAACACTATCCAACCGCTGAGGGGGTCCATCAATAATGGAATTGCTAGCATCATCACTCGTCGTCGGGATTCCGGGTGGGGCGAGTCTATTCATCATCGCCATCATCGCACTCATCATCTTCGGGCCGAAGAAATTGCCGGAGTTTGGTCGTGCGGCCGGACAGACGCTTCGTGAGTTCAAAAATGCAACGAACGGCATGATGAACGAGCACGACGAGAACGACAAGAAAGCTATCGAAAAGAAAGAGCAGTAAGCCATGAATCATCAACCTGATCAAGAGCGGGAACTCACCGATCACTTGACAGAGCTGCGGAGACGACTGATGCTATCTGCATTTGTCGTCTTTGCCTTCTTTTTGATGGCTTTGCCGAGTGTCAAATATGTACTCGCGTACTTGCAAAAAGACCTCGTCGAACGCGGGCTCGAACTGAACGCCTTTGGGGTCGCGGACCCGCTCATGATTTACTTGAACTTGGCGCTCATCATCGGCCTTATCGCGGCGAGCCCATTCCTACTGTATCAAGTGTGGGCGTTTGTCGCACCCGGTCTGCATCCGAATGAGCGGAAAGGCACGCTTGCCTATATCCCGATCATCTTCGGACTGTTCTTGATTGGCCTTGCGTTCGCCTACTACTGGTTGTTCCCGCTCGTCCTCGATATCTCGACGGACCTCGGGCAAGACCTCGGACTCGAACAAATCATCGGGGCCAACAATTACTTCACGTTCTTGTTGCAGCTGACAATTCCGTTCGGTCTATTGTTCCAACTACCGGTCGTCATGATGTTCTTGACCCGAATCGGTGTCGTGACCCCGTACTTCTTATCAAAGATTCGAAAGTACGCATACTTCGCCCTATTCGTGATCGCGGCATTCATCACACCGCCGGATTTGACGTCGCACCTTATGGTGTCGTTACCACTCTTCTTCCTATATGAAATCAGTTTATCGATTTCACGTATCACCTACAAAGGGGTGCTACGCCGGGAAAAAGAGGCGATGGTGCAAGAACAGATGGATTTAATGAAACAGATGAATGAAAAGTGAGCACTGCGTCAAATTATGACGCGGTGCTTTTTTGAATATTAGGGCTATGCATTTTTGAGAAAACATCTTAAAATTAGAAGGGATTCAACAAAAATGGATGTTTTTTGAAAACTTATGTATACATAAACAGAAATGAGGAAGCAGATGAACAAGTGGTTATGGAGTACGCTCGTCGTACTCATATTGTTGATTGGACCAAAAATGGATGCCTTTGCAGAAGGAGCGGCAAAAGCGGACGTTCTGCCAACGGGAAGTGTTGTATCAAATAGTGAATATGTATGGCGATCGGGCGACCCAGAGACGATTGTGCATATGCGCACAGGAAAAGTGTATACACTTCCCGTCCGCGTGTCGGTTGAACACAATATCGTTGGACTCGGAGACGGTCGCGTCATTTTAGATGCATATGGCGAGGTCATCATTTGGGATCCGATTAACGATGCGATGACGTCATTCCCGAATGATTCGAGTAGTGGTCTCGATTATCTTCATGCTGTGAATCAGGATTTAGAAATGATTCTTTGGAAAGGACATACGACGTATTCTGTCACTTCATTGACGGGTGAGATTCTCGGAACGTTTAATACGGAAAGTATATACGAATCGTACGACCTTCTTGCTGACGGCACGGTCCTAGTCCTCGCAAACGGTGAAATCACGAAACGAGCCATCACGGGAGAAACGCTTGAAACGCTTGGAACATATACGGACAAGGTACGATCTGCCCAATATATCGAAGAAGCGAATCAATTAGTGGTCAAGATGTCCACCGACTCACATCTCCGAATTTTTGATTTGACCACGAAACGTTGGATTGAAAAAGAGGCGGAATCTGTCACGAATCTCCTGTGGAAAGACGGGATTTACTACTTCACGATGCGGAAAGTGTTTGATACGTATTACGTGAGTTACAATGTTGCCACTGGAGAATGGAAAGAATCATCGGTGGATGATACGTTTGTTAATCTAAGAGGAGATTGGTATGTGCTATCCCATGATGTGACGGCAGGGTATACGCCGGAGTCATTTTGGAAAGCGCCACGACAACTGTTGATCGATGTACCGAAAACAACGACACGATATGAAGTGAACCAATCCTATCAAGTGAACGGAACCGCTAAACTGATTGATGGAACATCCATTCCTGTCAGTGGGACAGAATTGTCGGCAACGTATCGATATTCTGAGAAGAAACCTTTTGTTTGGGAACAAGGTAAGTTGACGATGAACACGAATGGCGGATATTCTTTTGAATTTAGATGGAACGGGTTAGAACGAACAGAAGACTTTGTAGCATCTAACTATGTTCCGCTCACACTCGATCCGCCAACAGGTGTTTTGGGACCCATCACAGGAACAACGGCACCGAACACCCCAGTATTCGTCAGTGTGACGAAAAGCACCTCTCAGTACACCGACTCACTAGATTCATTGGTCAACTATCAGTCGAAAACGGTTCAGTCAGACGAGATGGGACGCTTCACTTGGCAACCGACGCGCTGGTTCGCACCAGGATCGCGTGTGACCGTAAAAATCGGAAGCCCATCAAGTGTATATGCCGATCCAATTGAACTGGTGACGGTAAAAGAAAGTGAAGATACTTTACCGAACGACATCACGCTTGTAACGAACTCTGTAAAATCAGGTGTGACATTACAGACCACGCCACAGGCTACCGTTGACATCGTTGCCCGTAGCGAACGCGGTTATGAAGCCTGGAGTGAGCAAGTAAATGAGGATGGGATGCTCCAAATCAAATCGTTTTCTCACATGTGGTTTGGTGTTGGGACAAAAATATACTATAAGTTACAGGATGCACCTGCCTCACAGTTCCGTCTTGCGGAAGTGAAGGCGACGTATGATGCACCTATCTTCACTTGGACGCGGACACCATTGATGTACGATAAATCGATTGATGTAACGTCTAGCACAAATGAAGCATATGAAGTTTATCGGAATGACATCCTTGTGACAAAGACGAGTTCGATGCCTTATACGTTCGATACGCCATTACGCGAAGGCGATGTGATTCGTGTCAAACGCACGTATCGCGATGCCACTTACGAATTGACGAAGACGGTTCGCGCGTTCGCACCTGTTTTGAGTGTCACGGACGTCATGATGACAAAGACACAGGCGACACTCACGATTAAAAAGACAAGTGTGGTCCCGGTTCGTTTTTACGTAAATGGTGTGGCCGTTTCACCAAAACGGTTATCAACGACACGGTACACCATCCCGGCGAAACCGGGTGACACGATTCGTGTCCGTGCCTCTGTCGGATCAAAATCCCGTGAAGTCACAGTGGAATTGCCGAAGACCTCGCTGTCCACGCTATCCATCAACGACGAAAAGTCGTTATGGGTCGGGTATGTACTACCGAACAGTACGGTGACACTAAAGAGCGGTACGAAGACAATCGCCAGTGGAACGGCAAGCAGTACAGGCCGTGTGACGCTACGATTCAGTCGACAACCGGTTGGAAGTGTCGTGACGTTGACGAGTCAGCAAGGGACGTATCGTCACATTCAGAAAAAGACCGTGACGGTCGGACCGGCTCCGACATTGTCATCGACCATTCCTTCAAGTGCGTCGAAGACATTGCGTGCGACGTCAAACGTGGCTTACGGTACACTCACGCTGATGCGTGGGACGACCGTTCTCGCAGAGAAAGAAGTAAAAACGACTTCGACGATTCTCAGTTTTTCACCGCAACGAAAAGGGACGCAGCTCACGCTTCGTCTCGTGACACCGAAAGGTCGAAGCGTAACGAAGACGTTCACCGTTCGATGAGTACTCGGACCATTCGCATGAGCGGGTGGTCTTTTTACTTTCAACATACCTGTGAGCCCTTCACTCATGTTAATATGGAAAAAAGAGGGATTGGAGGTGCGGGTCATGTGGTGGCAATGGTACGGGTTTGAGACGATCATGATGTTGATCTTTGCAGGGATATCCATAGGGACTGGAAGACATCTGTTCCTGTCAAAAACGGATAAGGTTCTCACGATTTCGTTTGTGAGTATGGTCATTGGTTTTTGTATGATGCTCGTCGGAGTGGGATACATAAGAGGATTTGATGGAATGGGTTGGTTCGTATACGGTTTGCTCCTATACGGTGGAAGTCTCCTTGTCTACTTGACGTTCACTATTTTTCGTTTGAAACGGGAGCAGTAAAGAGAATGAGTGATTTGACCTTTTTAATGTTGTTGTTTCTTGGATTGACACTAGGAGTAGTGCTATCCATCTATCACGTGATGCGGTCGAAAAGACGACGGCCCGTGTTACTCCTGATCGGTACATTACTAGTCGTAAGTGGCTATGTACTTGTGATTGGCAATCTGGCATTTGGATACGGCTGGGGAGCATTGTGGTGGGGGCTAGTTGGTCTCTCTATGAACGTCCTCGGATTGATTGTTCATCTTCTTGTATGGATCTATTATCTATTGAAAGAGAAGCGAGTCCGGTCATGAAAATGAGCGGATTTTTTCCTGTTCAAACTTTAGACACTTTTACGTGAAATATTGAGCAAAGTCATTGAATCTTATATTGTGAAATAGTACACTAAGGTCAAGAAGTAAATGTGATGTTTATCACAATATAAAACGAAACGTATTGTTTAACATAAAAGGAGAGACGACTCATATGAAAATCGCAGTTATCGGATGTACACACGCAGGAACAGCAGCAGTAAAAGGATTACTCGCCAAGCACGACAATCTCGATATCACCGTTTACGAGCGGAACGATAACGTTAGCTTCCTCTCGTGTGGGATTGCGCTCCACGTTGGTGGTGTCGTCCAACGTGCGGAAGAGTTATTCTACTCGTCTCCACGTGAACTTGAAGAACTCGGTGCGACGATGCGCATGAAACATGACGTCTTGTCGATCGACTCCGAAGCGAAGACGGTCCACGCTAAAAATCTTGAGACCGGGGAAGACGTGCATGACACGTATGACCGCTTGATTGTCACGACGGGTTCATGGCCGATCGTCCCAACGCTTCCGGGGATCGAAATGAATGGAATCGAGCTCTGTAAAAACTACGCGCATGCCCAACGCATCATCGAACGGGCGACAGATGCGACAAAGATTGCCGTCATCGGGGCGGGTTATATCGGAGTCGAACTCGTCGAGGCGTTCGAAGCATACGGAAAACATGTCACATTTATCGATAGTGCAGACCGCATCTTGAACAAATATCTCGATAAATCGTTCACAGATCCACTAGAAGCGGACATGACCAGTCGCGGGATCGATCTTGAACTCGGTCAGACGGTCGAAGCGTTCCGTGGAACAGAAGGGAACGTCACACACGTCGTGACGGACAAAGGTGAATTCGAAGCGGATCTCGTCATTCTCTGTGTCGGATTCCGTCCGAACACAGGACTCTTAGAAGGACAGGTCGATATGCTCGGGAACGGTGCCATCATCGTCGATGAATATATGCGTACGAGCAACCCAGATGTCTTTGCAGCAGGGGACAGCTGTGCCGTCTACTATAACCCGGCGCGTACACACGCCTATATCCCACTTGCGACGAACGCTGTCCGCATGGGAACGCTCGTCGCGGAGAACATGATGCAACCACGCGTCCGCTACCAAGGGACACAAGGAACGTCGGGACTTCGACTCTATGACTGGAATATCGCGTCATCTGGTCTGACGGAAGAAGCGGCAGCGCTCTTTGGACTCGAAGTGGAGAGTGTCGTCATCGAGGACGCGTATCGTCCGGAGTTCATGCCGACCGCAGAGAAAGTCGAATTCAAACTCGTCTATGAAAAAGGGACACATCGTATTGTCGGTGGACAAGTGTTATCGAAAGCGGATTTGACGCAAGCGGTCAACACACTCTCGCTCGCCATCCAAAACGAGATGACGATCGAAGAGCTCGCCTATGTCGACTTCTTCTTCCAACCGCACTACAACAAGCCATGGCACTTCCTGAACAGCGGAGCGCTTGAAGCGATGAAAGACAAAGTGAATGCCTAACAAAAAAACGCGGAAGCTGCATGGCTTCTGCGTTTTTTATAGATAACGTGGCGCATCTTTCATGGAATTCGTCAAAATCATATAAAGCAGGAAACTCCCAGGTAGAATCAAGAAGATGAGTCGAACTCCTATTGAAGAAATACCAAAGTATTCAGCAATTCCACCACATACTCCTGACAGAGAGCGGTCCGTCGCCGACTTTCGAAGTGTACGTTGCATAGTAAAGCTCCTTATGAGTTGATATGTAAATTTTACCATATGAGTGTATGGAAAAGCGCATCAATTTAATTGATGCGCTACTGTTTATTTCAAGATGTCGACGAGTTCATCGAGCACTTGGTTGGCAGACAAGACGCCACCAGACGTGTTCCAAATGTCATCACTGACTTCTGTCACTTCCCCTGCTTTGACAGCATCGAGGTCTTTCCACAACTGGTTCGATTGCCATTCTTCTGCTGTCTTCGACCCGTCGGCCCCACCATACGTGAAGTAGACGATGTGGTCGCCCGCCATCTCTGGGATTCGTTCCATCGCGACTCGTTCAGCGAATTCCGCTTTATCTTGTGACGCTGGACGTTTGATGCCGACATCATTAAGGATGACGCCGGAGAAGCTGTCATTGAAGTAGATGCGTGACTCGCCAGGAAGGAAGCGGACGACCGAGAGTTCTTTATTCACGGCGTCTCCGAGTTCCGCTTTCGTATCTTCGATGTGCTGATCGTAGTCGGCCAACGCTTGATTGCCTTCCTCTTCTAGGTTGAGTGCGTTCGCATAAAGGGCGAAGTTCTCTTGCCAATCACCTTTCAAAGTCTCGGACATGACCGTCGGTGCAATGGCGTTTAATTTGTCATAAATGTTTTCTTGGCGCAGTTTCGTTCCGATGATGAGATCGGGTTTCAGTTTTGCGATGGCCTCTAGATTGACTTCGCTTTCTGTCCCGACTTCTGTGACGTCTGTCATCTCGGACTCAATGTGCGGGTACCACGGGTCGCCGTTCCATGATTTGACGGCTCCGACTGGTTTGACGCCGAGGGCGAGAAGGGCCTCTGTCCCTTCGTTCGTCAAGACGACGACGCGTTCCGGGTTTTCAGGTACGTCCGCCGTTCCCATCGCGTGCTCAATCGAGCGAGTCGCCGTTTCTGAACTTGTATCGTTCTCTGTATCGTCTGACCCGCCACAAGCAACGAGGACGACGGTTAAGCAAAGCGTAAGTAACGCGAGCATCCATTTTTTCATTACACTTCTCCTCTATGTAGGTGATTTTCCTTCCTGACTATAAGTGATAATGATTCTCACTGTCAACCCCTTTTTCTGGAACGCAATATTTGCTATGGTAGGAAAGGAAAGAAGTGAGGACATGAAAAAACCTTGGATCAAATTACTTTTCTTGATCATCTGTTTACCTATCTTAAGTTATATTTCATTGCGCGTTGGTGTGATTGCGGTCAGTCATGAAGATGTGATGACGTTCCAAGCGGACGGGTCATCTCAAGCGATGATTGCGTTAGCCGACAATCGTATCCCACGGACGGTCGTCGCGCTACTCGTCGGTAGTGTCCTAGGTCTCGCCGGGCTCATTTTTCAACTCGTGACCCGTAACCCGCTCGCATCTCCTGATATTTTGGCGGTGAATGCCGGAGCGAGTCTGGCCATCGTGCTCGTAACGCTTTTTGGGTTCAGTAGTATCGCCTCGTTCACGACAGCCTCGCTCATCGGAGCATTTGTTGCCGGCGTGATTGTCTATCTATTGAGTGCGAACGGAGGGAACGTCATGTATATGACGCTTGCCGGGGCGTCGCTTGCCGCTCTATTCAGCTCATTCACCCAGTCGATCATCGCGTATGAGGAAGGCGCGCTTGATGAGGTACTGTTCTGGTTGACCGGGTCGGTCGCGGGACGATCGCTCACGCTCGTCGAGACGTTGTTGCCATGGATGGCGGCGGCGGTCATTCTCGTTCTCTTGCTCAGTAAAGAGTTAGAGACGTTATCGCTCGGAGACCAGGTCGCCCGTTCACTTGGACAAAATGTCGGCATCATCAAGTTCGTCGCCGTGACGCTTGCGGTCGTGCTCTCCGCATTCGGAGTGGCGCTTGCAGGACCAATCGCATTTGTCGGTCTGCTCGCTCCCCATTTGGCGAAATATCTATTCGGGACGGCCTTTTTCGCTCGTCTCGCCGGAAGTGCTCTCATCGGTAGCGTCCTGTTGCTTGCGGCTGATATTCTGGGACGTATCATCTTGTTCCCACGCGAAGTGACCGTTGGGGTCGTACTCGCCGTCATCGGTGGGGCATTCTTCATCTATCTCGTCAGTGTCAGACAAGGAGTCTTCAAATCATGAAAACATATCGCTTTCGAAAAGGTCCTGTCTCGTTCACGCTCCGGAAGCGTGAAATCGAGTTGGCGCTTCTACTTGTCGTTGGATTGCTCGTGTCGGTTTATTTCGGGCTCGCCATCGGTGACACATTCCTTAGTCCCGCCTCACTCGCTGCCCTGTTCATCGGAGCAGGGGATGCATTCGAGCAGCTCGTCGTCTTCGAGTTTCGGATGCCACGTGTGTTGATGGCAATCACTGCCGGCGCAAGTCTCGCCGTCAGCGGTCACTTGTTACAACTGACAATCAAAAACGAACTGGCATCCCCGGAGATTTTCGGGATTGTCGGAGGTGCAGGGGTTGCGACGGCTACGTTCTTCACCGTTTTCTCGGATGAGCGAACGAATCAGCTGTCAGTGCCGCTCGCCTATATCCCAATCGCTTCGTTCCTTGGGGCGATTGTTGTCGGGATGTTCCTCTTCTATTTGTTGAAACGTGGAGTCCCACCTGTCCGGCTAGCACTTGTTGGGATCGGAATCAGCATCTTCTCGCAAGGGATCGTTCAGTTCATGATGCTCGCCTCGAACGTTTACCGAAAGAACGATATCCAACAATGGCTCACCGGTACCGTCTACGCCGCGACGTGGAATCAATTGAAGATTATGGTGCCGTTCGTCCTTCTCTTTTTGCTGGCAGCCTTCTTGATTGAACGTCATGTTCGTCCGCTTCATATCAGTGAAGCGACAGCGACGAGCATCGGCGTACCGGTACGAGGGATTCAGCGTGGGACGTTGTT
This sequence comes from Exiguobacterium sp. s140, assembly GCF_018617035.1. Lineage (GTDB taxonomy): Bacteria > Bacillota > Bacilli > Exiguobacteriales > Exiguobacteriaceae > Exiguobacterium > Exiguobacterium profundum. The sequence goes on along the minus strand of NZ_JACSJK010000006.1, from coordinate 90,283 downwards.
GCTTTCCTGTTTACTCGCCGGTATTGGTGTCGCCTTTGTCGGTGCAATCGGTTTTGTTGGGTTGATGGCACCTCATATCGCTCGACAAGGGTTGAAGCTCCCTTACATTTGGGCGACGCTACTTGTCGGGGCGACGATTGTCGTGTTGGCGGACGTACTCGCTCGGACGATTTTTTATCCGTATGAACTACGGACCGGCGTGATGACAGCCGTCATCGGAGCACCGTATTTCTTCTACTTACTTCGACGGATGATGAAAGGAAGCATGAGATGAACACATTTGATTTGAACCACGTAACCATCGGATATGAACAGAAGACGGTGCTCGATCAATTATCATTCTCCATCCCACATGGGAAAATCACCGTCCTTCTCGGCGCGAACGGCTGCGGGAAGTCGACGCTCCTCTCGACGCTTGCGAGACAGCGAGATGCACTAGGCGGGGAGATCGCATTTCGAAACAAACCGCTCGATTCGTATCGAGCGAAAGAGGCGGCTCGACTCATGGCATTCATGCCACAAGTGAACGTGGCACCGGATGGTTTGACCGTCGAACAACTCGTCCGATTCGGGCGTTATCCGTACCAGACGTTCTTCAAACGATATTCGGAAGACGATGAACGGGCCGTCGAGCGGGCACTCGCCTTCACCGATACGGTATCGCTCCGTGACACGCTCGTCAGCAACCTTTCCGGAGGACAAAAGCAACGAGTGTGGATCGCGTTGGCACTCGCCCAAGAGTCGGAGACGATTTTGCTCGATGAACCGACGACATATTTGGACATGTCGCACCAAATCGAGATTTTAGATTTGATGTATCGATTGAATCGATTGGAAGGAAAGACGATCATCATGGTACTTCACGACCTTCACTTGGCCTGTCGCTATGCCGATCATGTCATCGCATTAGCTGGCGGTAACGTGTATCGCGAAGGCAGTCCGAACGATGTCGTCGATGAGACGTTCATGAAAGACGTATTCGGTCTCAAAGTCGTGGTGACCGAGGATCCGCTATACGGGACACCGCTCTGTGTACCGTATTCACACTATGAGTTGAATGAAAAACGACCGACCTGAACCTAGTCTGCGGACTAGGTTTTTTACGGAAAAGTAGGGAAAAAGAGTAGGATAAGTGCGCGTCATGTTTTCTACCTAAAAGGAGGAATTTTTCATAGCTAAAAAGGAAAAACAACCGTATCACATCGTCACGTACCCATAAGAATCGATTTCAGACGGGCTTGCAGCAGAGTTCGGAGGAACGGTCACGCGGACAGACGAGGAGCTGTGAATCATGAAACTCGGGATTTTAGGTGCCGGGAAAGTCGGACGCACGCTCGGGGAGCAGTTCGAACGAGCAGGCTATGAGGTGCTGTACGGGACACGGACGGAGCGAGAAGGGACATTGACGCTACAAGAGGTCGCCTCGACGAGCGACCGGACGGGGTGTCGGGTGCGGAGTATTTGCAGCGACTCATTCCTGATACGAAAGTTGTGAAGGCGTTCAATCAGACAGGGGTCGAGAATTTAGGCGATCCGAATGGGTCCGTCATGTTCGTCGCAGGTGAAGATGAGGAAGCAGTGCGGCTTGTTGTCGAGCTATCGAACAAGATCGGCTTCGATACGCATCCGCTCCACGGGCTGAAGCTTGCTCGTGAGCTCGAAGGGTTGGGTGGCTGTGGATTCATCATGCAGTGAATGAGCGAAAATCACGGGACTTCGCCTTCTACTTAACAGAACGCTAAAAGACGATTGAGGCGAGATGCCTCAATCGTCTTTTTGATTAGAATCCTGTATAGCGATCAGAACGCGTTTGCAGCAGCTTAATCGTCTCGTGCTCAATCTGCTCAACTTCACGTTGCTGCCAACCCGGCATGAGAAATGCATCAACGAGTGCCCAAATGCCTGTGATGAATGCACCGAGACCGAGCGTCAAGACGACGAGTAGGATCATGGCGATTCCTGAACCGATTTTTTTGAAATAGAAACGATGCGCACCAAATGCACCGAGGAAAAACCAAAGCAAGTAGGCGACGAGCAGGCTACGTTTTCGTTTTTCGACTTCGCTATTTACGAGTAACATTTCTTCTGTCGTCAAATCCATACGCGAATCATACATAGGACTCCAACTCCTTATCCATAATTGTTATAATGAGTTCGCACTCAAGTATATCGGAAAATGGATTTGTTTCCATGATTTCCTAAAAAGAAAAGAGGTTCTTTATGCTTTTTCCGATTTTGACGTTCATCGTCGCCTTCGTTCACGTCGTCGGTGGGGCGATTGCCCTTTATCAATATCCACAATATAAGCGTATGGCCATCAGTGCCATCGTGCTCGGGTTCGTCTACGGTGGGTTGACCGTGGCGGTGATTGGATTATGACGAACAGACCACTGCGTTCGCGTCTTCAAATGAAGAGCGGCTATCAGTTAGGGACATACTTATTTTTAGGTCTCATCATTTTTGATTTACTCTTAGGCGACGTTCCGAGAATCTCGTTTGCGATGTATGCAGTTTTCTTTTACTTTTGGCAACGGGAGCGTGTAGAAAAAGAAGAGAAGAGGTTAGCCGAGAAGATGAAGCGGAAGTCGGATGAGTGGACGATCACATTCGTCGTCTTGTTTTGTTTGGTAGGCTATGCGGTCTCCCTTGGCCTACAATATCCATCTGTTTCGTTGCTCGAACTGAGCATTTATGGCTTCTCGACAATCTTCTGCATCCGGGCGTTGACCTTGATCTATGCGATGCACCAACAACAGCTCGACTAAAAACCATCCTTCCGCTGAGAAAGGATGGTTTTTAGTTTAGGACGCCGCTCGTCGTAGGACGAGCTTTTCTTTTACATAGATGCCGCTGTAGACGAGGAAACAGCCGAAGCTGACCAACAGTCCGATGTAGACGCTCATCATGAACGGGGTGAGAAGCGACCCGATCAAAATCGTCGAGCGTGATAAGAAGTCGGCACCGGCGAATGACGTTCCGGAAAACGCCGAGTACGCACCACGTCGGTCTTCTGGTATCATGTTCGCCTTCTCCGTATTCAATACCGGTGAGTACAATAATTCGCCGAACGTGGCGATGAGCATGAAGCCGAGAAGAAGGAACATCGAATTCGCGCTCGTGATGACGGCGTAGCCGATCGTGTACAACGCGAGTCCGCCGAGTAGCGTATGCTTGTTCGAGAAACGTGAGGCGAGACGTTGAATGAAGAATGTCAACGCGACGACGATGAGCGTGTTCTCGATTTGAATGAGACTCATCATCCGCACCCCGTTGATTGTCCATGATTCAATCGAGAGCGGTTCGAATGAATCGGCGAGCCGGACCGCGACATAACTGCCAATTGAGAACTCAGCAGCGAGGATACACATCGAGCCGAAGACGACTTTGACGAACGGACGGTCACGCCAGGCGATTTGATAACTTTGGAACACGTCGACGAAGACGAGGCGAAGCTTTTGAGAGGTCCACGTCCGTTTCGTGTCCTCGAGGAAGATGGCGTACGCGATCGGCAACATGCTCGACGTGAACGTCAAAATCCAAAATAGTAACAATTGATTGCTGACATAGAGCCAGCCTCCGAGCGCCGTTCCAATTGTGATGGATAAATTGATCAACCAGTAATCGAGCGCGTACACGGCTTTTCGGTTCTCAGGCGTTGTCGCATCGATGATGATGGCGCTCATCGCAGGCCGCCCGAGGTTGTTCGTGACCGTGAAAATCGTATAGGCGATCATGAAAATGATCATCTGGTCGAACTGGAGACTGAGCGTCATGACGAGAAACATCGAAGCGGTGAGACTTGCCGTCAACACGAGGAGTCGCTTCCGTGAGAATTTATCGGCGAGATAGCCTCCAATCAACCCGATCACGTATCCGAGACAGACGAGCGAGATCAAGAAGACGCCCGCGATCCATTCATTGAACGCTTTGACAAAGAGAAGTGCCATGAACGGCATGATGGCGAATGAGACCGAACGATTAAAAAATGATGTCACGAGTCGAACTTTTATTGGTTTAGGTATATCTTTCCATTTCATCTTGTCACCTTCCATTCTGTACCTGTATGATAAACAAGACAACGGATTTGAAAAATGGACGACATGGGGAAATGATGTCCACTTTTAAGGGGGGATGTGACGTGGATGCGTATTTATTTCGATTGTGGAAAGAGTGTCGGGACGGAGCGTACACGATTTCCGATATGGCGGAAGCCATTCATTTAAGCCCGAAACAGACGAAGCGTCATTTGGCACGGTGGCAAGAAGAAGGGTGGCTCACGTATACGAGCGGACGCGGACGGGGAAATTTGACGCGTCTCGAATGGCTACGACACGTCGAGCGTGATTTGGCCAAACAGCTGCTCGAACGCATGGAGAAAGAGTCGGTCGAGGCAGTGACGAATCAACTGGAGTGGGACTGGTCGCCTGCGCAGGCAGGTCGGTTCATGCGCCAGCTCGAGAAGAAGTTCGGTTACGTCCAGACGTCGAGCGATGCGCTCATCATCCCGCGCCGTCGTCACTTTTTGACGACACATCCGCTTGAGGCGGCTGACATCCACAGTGCCCACCTCGTCCAGAACGTCTTCAATCGTCTGTTCATGATTGACGCGTCTGGTGAGGTCACAGGGGAGCTTGCGCATCACTATGAATGGCAGGGGAATACGCTCGTCTTGTTTCTTCGGAAAGGGGTCCGATTCCATGACGGGTCGCTCATGACGAGTAAAGATGTGACGAAAAGTTTACGCACACTCGTTCAGTCGGATGCGTATCGGTATATGTATCGGAACGTCCGGCATATCGCATCGAACGGCACGTATCGCGTCGACGTCACGCTCGACCGGCGTCGGAATTCGTACATCCCGAAACTGTCGATGATTCATACGAGTATCGCTAAAGGAAGTGTCGGGACGGGACCGTTTCAATTGGATCGCCATGACAAGGAGAAGACGGTTCTTCTCGCCTTCGAGAATTATTTTGGGGTGCGGGCGCTCCTGGACCGGGTCGAGTTCATTAAAGTGCCGGACGGATACGATCCGACGTATCGCATCTCATCAAGAGATTCCAAAGAAACCGGACACATCTCGACACCGTCCGGGTTCGGGCTTGTCATCTTGAACAGTCATCCGAATAGTGTGTTCGCGAATGAAGAGGCGCGGCATTATATGCATCGCTTGATTGCGGAGATTCGACCGGAGATTGGGACGTTGAATGAGCGAAGAACACCGAACGACCGAGGGTTTCTCGGTTCGATGAGCGAGATGTATCGCATTCCAAAAGGAACACCTGTCTCGTTCGACCGACCGATTCGCATCAAACAGACGGACTTCACGAACGATACGACCGACTGGATTGCCGAGATGTTGACGCGTCACGGCATTGCTTATGAGTTCGTGCCCATCAGCTTCAAAGATTCGATTCATGACAAGACGTATTATGAATACGTCGATTTGGTCGTTCACGGGGAAGTGTTCGAGCGGAACATCACGCTCGGGTTTGAACAGTTCATGACGAACGAGTACTCGCCTCCTCATAAAGTGTTCCCTTATATAGAGGGGATGACCGAGCGAGTTGGGCAATATGATGATCTGCCGTTTGAAGACTGGTTGCCGCTGCACCGGGAGATCGAGCGCGAGTTAAAAGAGAAGTCGTACTTTATCCCGCTCTATAACGAGGAGCGAACGATTCCGTTCCCGGTAGAGCTGAAGGACGTCTGTGTCGACTTGTTCGGTTATTTTGATTTTGCGAAACTATGGATTCCATCATAAGGAGGGGTTCGATGAGGAAAAAACTATTGTTGGCATTTCTTTTCTTCAATCCAATCGTATTTCTGATTGGATGGTGGAACGGAGAATGGGTGATGATAACAGTGGCGGGATTCGGTGTTATCTTTCATGCACTTTATCAGGAGCAACTCGAACAGTTCGACGAAGAGAGAGTCAAGTCAATGATGCGAACCGTCGATTCGAAATTTGTATCATCAATCGGTTTTCTGTCACTTTTCTGCTTTTGTGTCGTCGTCTGGTTCTTTGACGAGACGTCAGTTCCGTTGCTTGATACGATGTATGTCGTGTTTGGTGTCATCATGATGCGTCGTGGTATGTTGATTCGCAGTGCTGTACTCCATGAAAAGATTGATTTGACGAACGTCATCCATATAAAGAAAACCCCGAGTTCGTAAGACTCGGGGTTTCGTTATGCGGATTTGTCCGTGCCTTCTTTTTTGACTTTTCGGGCGAGTGCCAAGATTTGATACACTTTGAAAAAGTCGTAAGCGGCGACGGCGATGATAAAGTACGTCCAGAAGCTGAACCCGTACTCTTGTACCGAGAAGTACGCGAGGACGGTGAACAACACACCGAACGATAGACTGAAGAGCATCATCACTTTTAATTGTCGCGGCATAACTGCCACCTCATTTCTACATTAAAAATAGTACGAGCATCACGAGCGCGTTGTTAAACGCGTGGATGGCGATTGGAACGATCAATCGTCTTGTCTTCGCATACGCGTAAGAGAATGCAAAACTCATCGCGATATACACGAGGAACCGATTATCTTGGTGGATGAGTGCGAATAAAATCGAACTGACCCCAAAGGCAATCCAGAAACCGAAGCGCGCGTTCAAGTTCCCGAACAAGATATGACGGAAAAGAATCTCTTCGATGATTGGTCCAAGCAAGACGACCGGCAAAATCATGAGTGGAATGACTTCCACCATCTCGGCGATGTTTTGTGTGTTCATCGACTCGACCAGTTCACCAGAGATGGCCGTCTCAATCAAGTTCGCCACGATGACGAGCCCGTATTGCATCAAAATCCCGAGCCCGATCCATTTGACCGTGTCGTTCAAGTTCGACTGGATGCCTTGGGCTTTGTATTGTTTCAAGTCTGGCCAGATGAGCAAGATTGACAGAACAATCGTTACACCGAATCCGATGGCTAGCCAGAGCCCGACGAACGTTTCCGTCAACCATTCCGGCCGTACTTCACTAATGACGAGCGGGAACAGTTGGACGAACGCATATAGTAAAATCGGGGTGAGGTGCCGGAGACGAATGTTAGGCGCCATCGAAAAACGGGTATTTATCGATTGGTTTGAGTTTAGTGTAGCCAATTCAACACGTCCTTAATCATAAGAGTGAACCTACCTTTTTTCTTATTGTAACAAAGAAGTTCTCTTGACCGCGAGTAAGAGCATTTTTTAATGTATCCCACTTGATTTTTTTATCTACACATACTACACTTATCAATGTTAGCACTCCTTTTAACTGAGTGCTAAAACCTTACGATACACATTACATCATTCATATTCGGAGGAGGGTTTTTCCATGTTAAAACCACTAGGCGATCGTGTCATCATCGAAGTCGTGGAGAAAGAAGAAAAGACGATCGGGGGCATCGTGCTTCCTGATACGGCGAAAGAAAAGCCGCAACAAGGGAAAGTCGTCGCAGTCGGTACAGGCCGCGTGACAGACCAAGGCGAGCGCATCGCTCTCGACGTGAAAGAAAATGATTTGGTCATCTACTCGAAGTACGCAGGTACCGAAGTGAAGCATGATGGAAAAGAGTACTTAATCGTTCGCGAGAGCGATATTCTCGCAATCGTAGGCTAAGCACCATTATTCAAAAACTTTTTTTAGGGGGAAATGAACGATGGCAAAAGATATCAAATTCTCAGAAGATGCACGTCACGCGATGCTTCGCGGCGTCGACGCACTCGCTGACGCAGTCAAAGTAACGATTGGACCAAAAGGACGTAACGTCGTCCTTGAGAAAAAATTCGGTTCACCACTCATCACGAACGATGGCGTGACAATCGCGAAAGAAATCGAACTCGAAGACCGCTTCGAAAACATGGGCGCGAAACTTGTTGCGGAAGTCGCGTCGAAGACGAACGAAGTCGCAGGGGACGGTACGACAACAGCGACAGTCCTCGCACAAGCGATGATTCGTGAAGGGCTCAAGAACGTAACAGCGGGCGCGAACCCGATGATCCTTCGTAAAGGGATCGACAAAGCGGTCACACGCGCGCTTGAAGAGTTGAAAGCCATCTCGAAACCAATCGAGTCAAAAGAAGCGATTGCTCAAGTTGCGGCCATCTCGGCAGCGGACGAAGAAGTTGGCGAATTGATCGCAGAAGCGATGGAGCGCGTCGGTAACGACGGTGTCATCACAATCGAAGAATCACGTGGCTTCACAACTGAACTCGACGTCGTCGAAGGGATGCAGTTCGACCGTGGATACTTGTCACCATACATGATCTCAGACTCTGACAAGATGGAAGCGTCACTCGACAACCCGTACATCTTGATCACAGACAAGAAAATCTCAAACATTCAAGAAATCATCCCGGTGCTCGAGCAAGTCGTGCAACAAGGGAAGCCGATCTTGATCGTCGCAGAAGATATCGAAGGCGATGCCCTCGCGACACTTGTCTTGAACAAACTCCGTGGTACGTTCAACGCGGTAGCCGTCAAAGCACCAGGATTCGGTGACCGTCGTAAAGCGATGCTCGAAGACCTCGCGACACTCACAGGCGGTCAAGTCATCACAGAAGACCTCGGTCTCGACCTCAAATCAGCATCACTCGACATGCTCGGTCGCGCATCGAAAGTCGTCGTCACAAAAGACACAACGACTGTCGTCGAAGGTGCAGGAAACGAAGACGCGATTAAAGCCCGCGTTCAAACGATCCGTAACCAAATCGAAGAGACAACGTCTGACTTCGACCGTGAAAAACTCCAAGAGCGTCTCGCGAAACTCGCAGGTGGCGTAGCCGTCGTCAAAGTCGGTGCAGCTACGGAGACAGAGCTCAAAGAGCGTAAACTCCGCATCGAAGACGCACTCAACGCGACACGTGCGGCAGTCGAAGAAGGAATCGTTGCGGGTGGTGGTACATCACTCATCAACGTCATCCCGGCTGTTCGTGCGTTGCTTGCAGAAGTGACAGCGGATGAAGCAACTGGTGTGAAACTCGTCCTTCGTGCCCTCGAAGCACCGGTCCGTCAAATCGCGGAAAACGCGGGTGAAGAAGGTTCGGTCATCGTCGAGAAACTCAAGAACGAATCAGTCGGTGTCGGCTACAACGCGGCAACTGGCGAATACGTCGATATGATCGCACATGGTATCGTCGATCCGGCGAAAGTGACGCGTTCAGCACTCCAAAATGCAGCATCTGTTTCAGCGATGTTCCTCACAACAGAGGCAGTCATCGCAGACAAGCCAGAAAAAGACGCTCCTGCAATGCCTGACATGGGCGGCATGGGTGGAATGGGCGGCATGATGTAAGTCATGCGCCTTTACAGGAACCATTCATCAGCGAAAGCTGGTGGGTGGTTTTTTTGTAAATGATTTTGTAAGGGTGTTACTTCGATATAAATTATCAATGTCTTTAGTTTATTTTTAAGAATCTAATTTTGCTTTTTATTATGGCGTGTTGTCGGCTTAGTGTTCGACATCAAAGGAGATGTATTTTATAATTAAGTTATAGGGGGAGGGATAATTATGAGTCAAGTTAATGCAAAAATTGTAGCTAATTATTTTCTTTCGCTAAGTAAACCTAATACCGTAGAAAGTATAACTAACTTAAAACTTCAAAAATTACTTTATTACGTTCAGGGATTTAATCTTGCAATCAACAATACGGTTTTATTTTCTGAGAAAATTGAAGCATGGGCTCACGGCCCAGTCGTTCCAGATGTTTATAGAGAATTCAAAGGTTTTGGTTACAAAGATATAGTAATTGAAGAGGATTATGATTTTTCTGAATTAACAACGGAACAAAAAAAAATTATCAGGGATGTTTGGGAAGTTTTCAAATTTTATGATGGTAAAGAGTTAGAAAAATTATCTCACTCAGAAAGTCCTTGGAAAGATGCAAGGGTTGGGTTAGCGGAATATGACTCTTCAAACGCTATTATCTCTGCAGACAGCATAAAAGAATATTTTGTGAGTGAATATATGATCAGTGAGTGAGTTTATCTCCTCACTTTTTTTTAAAGGAGTGAGTTAATGATTGGGGATTTAGGAGAAGTTATATATAAATTTATAGTTTTTTTTAATGGTATCTCAAAGATATTAATTCCTCTGAGTTTTACTGTTTATTTTTTTACATATAAAGAGCAAAAAGACGTAGCAATATCTATGTTTAAAAAAGAAAAACATTTTTTTAATCGGTATAATGTGTTTTTAATAATGACAGTACTAATTTTTGTTTCAAGTATTATATTTGAACCCGTCTCTCAAGAAAAATTAAATATTGGGAACATTTTAGTGTTTATGATTTATCTTTCATGGATTGTTTCGGCAGTTTTATCTTATTTGTTTCTAATTAATTCAATAAATATTATTAAAACTTTTAACGACTCGTTAAAATCAATAGAAGTCGCTTTTTATAACATTGAACAAGAAAGATTTAAATATAAGTATAAAAGTGTTAGTGAAGAAGTAATCACTCGAAATATTACGCGTGAAGTAAATAAACTTTCTGTATATGTGGAAATTGTTTTTCAAATAATTATGTCTAAGAAAAAATATAACTTAACAAATGATTTTTCTCAATCTTTACGTGAGTTAGATGATAAATTATTTTCTCAAATAATTTTAATTCACCAAGATCAATCTTATTTTAGTGAAATATTCCCACTATCAAGTGGGGAATATGGAAAACTAATTTTAATCATACAAAAAGGAATACTAGAATTATCCGATATTGCTTTAGATTTGAACAATCCTAGAGACATCAAAATTTTAATTCAAAATTTTATAGAAATGCGTCCAATATCATTTGAAATTATCGATGAATTGCAATCAAATTGGGATAAAAATAATAAACATAAAGTATCATTAGAAACCAATTTTAAAAATGTGTTTGATGAATATTACTTGTCTACCTATAGGGTTGTTAATAAGTTATATAGTAAAAATAATAGTGAAGCCTTAAGAGTTTTAAAAGGATTGAATCAATCTGACAAAGGTTCGGAACTTTATTCCAATCACAATGATTACCTGACACTAGTCGCTTCGATGATAGCTACTTCAATTGAAAGAAATGATTTAAAACAATTAACTGACGTACTAAACATTTTATTTGAGTATTTAATTAATATGGATAACAGAGAAGTTGTTATTCATGAATCATTCATTGATGTGAAGCAGATAGAAGAATCACCAAATAATCCTTTAATTAATATACAACGTATAAAAGATCGTGTTAGTGAAACCTCTTCAAAAGAGCTTATTGAGAAAAAAGTTCATAAGCTGTGTATTTTTAGCATAGTTAAAGCAATAGAACTTGGAAGATACGGTTGTGCAGGGTTTCTAATCAAAAACTCTGTAAAAAACTTTAATCAAATGTCCTTCAGTGAATCTGTATATGAAATTAACAATAACCTTGATATTGTTGAACCACATTTGGACTTGAGTAAGAATCTTACTAAATTATTGCCTTTAAATTTTGTTTTTAGTGGTGCTTCTTATAATTACTGTTTTGGTAAAGCTACGTTATTGATTTACTATCAGCAAAAATATGCTTCATTAAGAAAAATAAAAATATTGAAAGAAACAGAAATAATTGACTTGACGACTATATTTAAAAAAGAAGAAGGATATTTGGAATATTTAAACGATAAAATTTCAGGTCTTGAGAAAGAATATGGATTGATTGTACTAAAAAAAGATGAATTTGAAAAAGTGAAAATTGAAAGTGGTGGTTAAGTATCATATTTGAGATCAAAATACCTTTTATTTGTTAAATGAATCCAATTTCCTGATTTTTGGATAAGAATATCTTCGAAATGTTATTCAGGAGTCAGAATAATAAAATCTTAAGTTCAACTATGACCTTCAGTTGAAATATAACGAAATAATCCCGTCACCGAAGTTTAGAGACGGGATTACATTTTCATAAACTTTGACTATGTTTAATGTTTTTCAAATATTTTATAATTTCAATGCTAGTTGTTCTGACATGAGTTCTGCCTGTTCAAGGACAGTATCAATCGCTTTTTTACTAATTTCTGGTGGATAACCATATTTCTTCAGTAAGCGCTTGACTATAACTCGCATTTTCGCGCGCGCAGAATCACGCAAATTCCAGTCAATGCTCATATTTTCTTTAATGGATTTTGTAAGTTCGTGGGCAATGATTTTTAGAGTATCATCTCCTAGAACTTGTTCCGCCGTTTCGTGCGAAGCCAACGCATCATAGAAAGCAACTTCTTCTTTGATCATTCCTTGTTGTTCGCCTCGTTTGAAAGATTCATCCATTTCTTTAGCTAACTCAATTAATTCCTCAATAACTTTAGAGGTCTCAATTGTACGCTTATTATATTTATTCAGGGCATTCGATAGCATATCTGAGAATTTTCGTGCTTTGATTAAGTTACTGCGTTGTACACTTTTCACCTTGCCATTTAGTAAACGATTCAATAACTCGACTGCTAAGTTCTTTTCTGGCAATGCACGAACATCTTCCAAAAATTGATCAGATAAAATCGAAATATCTGGATTCTCTAGACCAAGTTCTTTGTAGATATCAATGACTTCTTCAGAAATAACCGATTTTGAAATCAACTGATTAATTTGTGCGTCCATTTGTTTAGCTGTTTTTTTCTTGCTGCCATCACCAATGGTTTTCACAATACTTGCTTTGACAGCCTTGAAAAAACCAATTTCATCATTCAACTCTTCAGCTTCTTGCATCGTTGCACATAAAGCATAGGCTTTCGATAGCTCTGTCACTGTATCTAAAAATCTTTTCTTTTCTTCTTCACCTAAACCGATTACATAATCCATCGTAGTCACAATCGTTTTAATACGTTGCGATGACTTTTCTGACATAAAGCTTGAATAATCATGTCCATACAACATTTCCAAAATGAGTTGATGTTTCTCTAACATGATATCAACTGCAAGTGATGTATCGACACCGGCCGTTTCACGGTCGCTGTCTGTGTACTGCTTCAAGGCCTCTTTTAAGTTATCTGCCACACCAATGTAGTCGACGACCAAGCCCCCCGGTTTATCTTTAAACACACGGTTTACTCGAGCGATAGCTTGCATTAAGTTATGACCCTTCATCGGTTTATCAATATACATTGTATTCATGGAGGGAACATCAAACCCTGTTAACCACATATCCCTTACAATAACAATTTTCAGCGGGTCCATATTGTCTTTCATGCGACGTGATAAAAATTCACGACGTTTTTTAGTGCCGATGAATGGTTGCCATTCGACAGGATCACTTGAAGAACCGGTCATCACGATTTTGATGGCACCTTTGTCATCATCATCTGAATGCCATTCTGGTCGAATCTTAATAATTTCTTTATATAGATCGATTGCGATACGACGTGACATAACAACAATCATAGATTTACCAAACATCGCTTTTTCACGTTCTTCATAATGGTGTACTACATCTTGGGCCATTTTTTCGACGCGTGAACGAGCTCCAGCGATTGCTTCTAAACGTGACCACTTTGATTTTAGCTTTTCTTTAATTGAGGATTCTTGTTCTTCTGTAATATCCTCATAATCATCATCAATTGCCAATCCTTCTGGTAACTCTAATGGGATAACCCTCGATTCATAGAAAATTTTCACCGTTGCGCCATCCTCTACGGCTTGCGACATATCATACACATCGATGTATTCACCAAATACAGCCGGAGTGTTTCGATCCGTTGATTCGACAGGTGTTCCCGTAAATCCAATAAATGAAGCGTTCGGTAAAGCATCTCGGACATATTTGGCGTATCCATACTTAACTTCGCCTTCACTGTCCTTCTGTTGTGACAGTGTTGCACCAAAGCCATACTGAGATCGATGGGCTTCATCGGCTATGACAATCACATTTTTACGATCTGTCAAACAAGGCATTTCACCCGTTTCTGCATCGGGAGAAAATTTCTGTAATGTTGTAAAGATGATGCCGCCGGATTCGACGTTTAATAATTCACGTAATGAATCACTCGACTGAGCTTGACTAGGGGACTGGCGTAGAATTTCCTTAGATAAAGAGAATGTTTTATACAACTGATCATCCAAATCATTTCGGTCTGTCAAGACCACGAGTGTAGGATTATTCATCGTTTTAATAAGCTTTCCGGCATAAAAGACCATCGACAAACTTTTTCCGGAGCCTTGTGTATGCCAGACGACACCAATTTTACGATCACCGGTATCTTTAGTTGCGTCTTGGGCTTTTTCAATAGCCTTGTTTACAGCATGGTATTGATGATATGCCGCTAATATTTTATAAGTGTTCTCTCCATCAGATTGGAAGAGTATAAAATTTCGAATGATGTCTAAGAGTCGATGGGGCACTAACATCCCGTTTAACATGACTTCGAGTTGCGGTTCTGCGGGACTGGCTAATAATACACCATCAATAGTGCGCCATTTCATAAATCGCTCTTCATTTGCAGTGAGAGACCCTACCCGTGCGTTGATACCGTCGCTTGCAATTAAGAACGCGTTATAGCGAAACAGGGTAGGGATTGCTTGTTTGTAAGTCTGAATTTGATTATAGGCGTCTGAAATATCGATGTCTTCGTTAGTTGCATTTTTTAATTCGATAACAACTATAGGTAGACCATTTACAAATACAATTACATCGGGACGTTTATTCGATTGCCCTTCAACTACAGTAAATTGATTGACAGCTACAAAATCATTATTTTTTGGATTCTCAAAATCAAAGACATAAACCGATATTGTTGGGTTGTACCCGTCCTTTCCTTGCATTTGAATTTCAATACCATCTGTTGTAAGTTGATGAAATTGTTTGTTGTTTAGAATTAAATTTGGCGATGCATTCGCTACAATTTTTTGAACTGCTTCTTCAATGACTATTGTATCAACTGTTGGATTAATTTTTCGTAAAGCATTACGCAAACGATTGACTAATACAACGTCTTGAAAGCTGTCACGCTCTGGACTATCGCCATCTGGTGCAATATCTGGTCCTTCTACAATGTTATAGCCTAGTTCTTCTAACCACTCTAATGTAGCTACTTCTAATTCTGATTCGTTATATCTAAACATCCTTTACACCTCCAATTCATCAATAATTTCGATTTCACCTGCGAGAAGTTTTGGGAGAAGAGTATCGCGAAGTTGAGCTGATTTTTTGTTTTCAATACCCAAAACAACTATCTTTTCTATTATTGGCTGTATCAATTTAGTAGCTTCTTTCAAAGTTTCTTGAGAGGGTATATAGACTTTTGCTTCTTTTAAATGTGAGCGTTTAATATGACCCATTGTAGTAGCCTTCTCCGCTGCCCTCGCCTGAAAGACTTTTAGATAGTATTTTGTCCATAAATAATAAAACCATTTTTCATATTTTTCAGAAGTCACTTTAAATAAATGCTGATTTAGTCCTGCATTTCCGCCAGTCCATAATTTTACTAGTAAAGTTCCAGACCAAGAAAAAATGACATCCCCGTCAAATACTTTAACTTCTTCTTTTATATCTACCGAACAACGTTCACTGTTTAAAGTTGTGTTTCCTTGATTTAATTCTTTAATTTTCAAAACTGGTAGAGAGACATTATTTTCTGCAGGTCTAAATTTTTGCATAGCTAATCCATTTTGAAATTTAGCAATTTCATCTAAACTTATTACACGCCATCCTTTGGGTATATATCCCAATTCACTTTTAACTACTTCACCACCATTTGATTTATAAAGCTCTCCCTCTTCGTTTGGAAATTCAAAGTCGATAAACCAACGTTTAAAAAGAGCTTGAGAGAGGTTTTCAAGAGTAGTAATCGAATAATTGTTGTAATTTATTCTAATATCTAAATTCCATAATAAATCAGCTATTTTTTTTTGATATTCCAATGGTGGAAGTGATATTTTGATTTTTTTTAACATTTTCGTAGTAATACTTCCGCGAATACTTGCTGAATCTGAGAGTCCTCTTAATTCTGCATATCGGTGAGTTAAATTATATAATAGATACCGGTTATCTACTTTGGTTTCATTCACTCTTAACGCAATTAGAGATTGATTAATATAAGTATCTAAATCTAAAATAGAAATTTGTCCTCTGGTATGTCCTTGACCGGCAGAAGCCATTACAAGATCGCCTTTTTTAGCTAGTCTAGTTGAAGAATTTTCAACTCCTAATTTAGTGATTGTTTTTTCTGTATCTTTAATTATTCTATTTCTTGTTTCTCCGGAAGACAACCAAGGATATTCACCGTTCCAAAAACTGGGATTACTAGTTGAAGGAGTACCTCCACTAAAAATACTTTCGAGAATCTCTTCTAAATAATATTCTTTAAACTCCATATCCAATTTCACCTAACGCTTTCCGAATCTGTTCTTCTAGCTCTTTGGATTTCGCAAACTGCTCTGCTAGTTCACTAGTTAAGCGTTCCATTTTCTCTTCAAATACCTCACCATCATCTTCTTGTTCAGCTAATCCCACGTATCGCCCAGGAGTCAACACATAGTAGTGCTCACGTACTTCTTCAATGTTTGCTTCCTTACAAAAGCCTAACTCATCTGAGTATTCCTGATCATTTGTCCCGCGCCATGCATGGAATGTTTCCGAGATTTTATCGATATCTTCTTTACCAAATTCTTTGTGCGTACGATCTGCCATGAATCCAAGATGACGTGCATCAATAAATAAAATTTTGTTGTTTCGTTCACGTGCACCAGTTTTAGTTTTGTTTTTTGATATGAACCATAAACATACAGGAATTTGCGTCGAATAGAATAACTGACCTGGCAAGGTAACGATACATTCCACTAAATCATTCTCAACTATGTTTTTACGGATTTCACCTTCACCCCCTGAATTTGAAGACATCGATCCATTCGCTAACACAAAACCTGCTGTCCCAGCAGGTGCCAGCTTTGAAATCATATGTTGTACCCAGGCAAAGTTAGCATTATTTTGTGGTGGGACTCCATATTGCCATCGCACATCATCCTGTAATTTATCGCCACCCCAGTCTTTAATATTGAAGGGGGGATTTGCAAGGATGAAGTCCGCTTTTAGTCCTTTGTGTATATCATTCAAGAATGTATCAGCTTGATGAGGGCCAATGTTGCCATCAATTCCTCGAATCGCCAAGTTCATTTTGCACAGTTTCCAAGTCGTTGGGTTAGACTCTTGGCCGTAGACTGATAAATTATCAATCCGTCCTTGATGTTCTTTCACAAACTTTGATGATTGTACGAACATTCCTCCAGATCCGCAGGCTGGGTCGTAGACACGCCCTTGGTAAGGTTCTAACATCTCGACTAATAGGGATACAATAGAGGATGGTGTATAGAACTCCCCACCGTTTTTCCCTTCGGCGCTGGCAAAGTTGCTCAAAAAATATTCGTAGACGCGTCCGATAACATCCTTTTCTCGACTATCTTCGTCACCAACTTTGAAAGAGAACAAATCAATTGTCTCGCCAAGACGTGTTTTATCAAGTTCTGGTCGTGCGAAAGATTTTGGTAATACTCCAACTAAAGATGGATTTTCCTTTTCAATGGCCACCATTGCCGCATCAATAAGCTGCCCAATTTCAGGCTTTTTAGCGTTGTCTTTAATGAATGACCAACGTGCCTCTTGAGGGACGAAGAAGATATTATCTGCCACATATTCATCACGATCTTCTTCATCTGCCCACTCATCTTCTTTTAATTCTGCATGTTTCTCTTCAAATGCATCAGATACGTATTTTAAAAATAATAGTCCGAGAACGACGTTTTTATACTCACCTGAATCCATAGATCCACGTAGTTTATCTGCCATTTTCCACAGTTTTTCTTCAAATCCTAAGTTTGCTGTTGCCATAATATTTCCCCCTATAAAACTAAAATATATTTGTGAATTCTTTTTAAATAATGAAGGTTCGATTTTAATGGAAATATAACTTGAGTTTTTATTAGTTTACATTATATAAACGATAGAACCATTAACATTTTTTGATGAGCTTCTCGTTAATTAAGTGATAAGCACTGGGCGGATTAATGATAAATTTCATTTTGCTTTATCGTTCTCAAATAGCTTTTTCAGTACGGATGCCTTCAAGCTATTCATATAAGTCCACTTTTTCGATAGTTCCTAGTGCCCGGCAGGCGTAGTGTCAACTTGATTCATCACATCAATTGAGGTTGCAATGTCTGGTTCTAATAAATAGCGAGCCACCCTGACTTCTTTTCCTTTACCGAAAGGCCATATCGTATAACTACTTTCCAGTAGGTCCGATTCATCGTAGTTTCCTCCTTGTTTTATTTAATCTTTTCGAACGTGTCTATTATTCCGCAGGTGCTATATGCTTCGTTCTTTAGAGTGGTGTAGTTCTGCAGTGCTTGATTTAGCATGTGCTCGTATGTTTCTTTTGCTTCTTTGTACTTTGCCGCTGTACTTTTTTGGACATACAAACTTGGAGCAATAATTTCTAAATTAGAAAAATCTTTTGGGTTTAAAACAGGGGTCAACGCACCACCCATAATATTTTGAATCGAGTACTGGCCGATTGGACTTTCTAAATAAGCTTGTAGATAATAAGGATTAATTTTATCTTCATAAGGGCGAAACCCTAAAAAGTTTTGTGAAAGTAAAATTGTTTCTTCGTGTTTAGGGACTACAGCAACTTTAATATTTTGTCCCCTTGAAGAAATAATTAAATCTCCTTCTTGGACTTGATATTGAGCATATTTTGATGATGAAGACAGAGTAGCTGTATTTATATCATTGAGTAGAATTTTTCCATTTTGAACATCGGACATTTTAATAATTTTATACATACTACTTTCGTCATCAGATACATTTTTTGTGGAAATATTTATTCCTCTAAACACAGTGCCAAGAGAATGGATTGATTGTTTGTTTAAAGACTCATCCTGGAATTTTTCGAAATCTATGCGATATACATTTCCTTCAAGGCTAATTTGTTCATCTCTTAAATAACGTTCGACAGCAAGACTATTCTCCAATTCATTGGTTGGGATTAGTTTGCTGAAATTTTCTATGTTAGTTGAGCTATTTAATGCATTATGAATTCGAGCAATATGATCATCGCTTAAATATTTCGATGTACCTTTCTTTTCGAACAATTTACTCGCATTTATGAACTGTACTTTTCCGACTTTTTCTTTCGATTTGTTTTTGTTAAGTATAAGTAATGAAATCGGAATTGCCGTATTGGGCAAAAGGTTGTCTGATAATGAAATGATTGCTTCGATCTGATCGGTATCTAATAGTCTTTGTCGTATTTCTTGATCCATTCCGCCTCTAAACAAGGTACCGTTGGTGACTGTTAGAATTACACGTCCTTTTCCGCTAGAAGAAGAAAGTGCATGTTGGATAAAAGCCATATCAGCATTCGATTTTGTTATTTTTCCCAACACAAATCTTCCGTAAGGGTCTTCATTTAACTTTGCATAATCCTGTTCTTGCATTTTAAGACTAAAAGGTATAGCCATTGCGATGTAGTCAAATTTTTTCGTTTCATTTTTTTCAACGAAACAAGGTTCCGATAAGGTGTTGCCCAAAACAAATGTATCGCTCGAGATATCGGATAATAATAAAGATAATTTACCGATAGCCCAACTTTCTGAATTAAGCTCTTGTCCGTAAAATTTTAGCTTTTTATCAGGGTTTTGTTTTGCTGCTTCAATAATGGTCCCACCATACCCGGCTACACCGTCATAAAATGAAGAGGATTCATTGATGTCCAGCAAAGTTACTAATAGACGATTCAGAAATTCAGGTGTTGTATGTTCTGCTCTCACAGAAGATCGCCCTCCATATGTCAAATGCACAATTTGACTTGCTGTATCCGAATAATCGATATCGTCAAACTTATTTACAGCTACTAATATTTCAAATAGCGCTCGCTCGTTAAGTTGATCCCAAGAAATCTTCAGACTTGTATAAACTCCTTTTAAATCTGGAAAAGTTTCTTCAATCAGTTGGAATGCGTTACGTAAATTCTTAATCGTATTAGAAGAATCTTTAATCAAAAAATCTATTTTAACATTGTTAGGTATTTGATTTTCTCTAGTAACAGACAAATATTTAATGCTATAAACTGCTAATACAAGAGAAGGGGCAATGTTTTTCCCTTCTACTGCTAAACGATTTATAGATGTATAAGGCGAGTGTGCCATAAAAACAACTCCTGTTCGTTTTGTTTGTAACCACAGTATATAACTACTAAAGAGTAAAGTAAACACTTTCATTTAGTAATTTGATTACTAAATAAAAGTAGTGCTATATTTTTTAATGTTGAGGCGAAAATTATACTTAAATATTGGTTGTTTTAATTTTGATTCAACAATTTACCTCAATTATTAAAATGTTTCAATTTTACGATTGCTTAATTTGGTAAAATGAGGATATATAATAATGTGGGAGTGCAGATTATGAAAGTGATTTTAGAAAATGAACAGCAACGACTTGATAACTTTTGTATGGTGATCGAGTCTCATCTAAATGGGAAGACGGCAGGGGACAAACCAGGTCTTGAATCAAGCGACTATGAAATGATTGACATGCGAGGACATTCACGTCAATCGGAAAGCGCACAGGAACGCCAAAAGTATGAAGATGCCCTGAAAGAGCTGTATTCGTTCACATTCATAATTGAGGACGAAGGTGAAGAAGAGATTTATCCGGTTGGGAAGTTCGGAGTGGCGCACCCTCGTTCACCTGAGATCCCGCTCGTCTTAGATTGGCGGAGTGAGATGGCGATGCGTGCGTCCATGTTTAACGGGGAGGCGATTGAGACGCCAGGTGGTGACATCATCGGGATGACACAGCTCGAGCTTGATCGAAGACAGCGACGCGTCGTTCAGGCAAATCATTGTCGTGCTCCAAAACGGAAACCGAGCTCACTGACAAAACGATTTACCGGGCAAATCAAATCGACATTTAAAAAGCCGTCGACGGTACCTGATGTACCACAAGAGAGTTTTATGGAGAAAGAGTTGACGAAGAAGCAAAAAGATCGTTCTATTGATGGATTCATTGCAACACGGCAAGCCGAACAAAACCACATTATCCAGGCACCCGTGAATACATATATGATTGTCCAAGGGGCGGCGGGAACTGGGAAATCGTTAACGGCGCTACATCGTATGTCTTATTTGCAGTATCAAGATGAACGCCGAAAGATGCTTTATTTAGCTCCGAACGAAGCGACGATTCATCAACTGTTGAAGGATGCGGAGCATTTACAAATTCAATCAGTTTCTACAATGGCATTTGATGAATGGTTAAAGACTGTATCGTCTAAAGACTTCTCCGCAAGTATCGTTCAAGAACTTCTTCCGTTATATCAAGGACACGACTTATTCGAGTGGGCTGATGCGGCAATTGAGGAGTGGTATGACGATGTTGCTGTGTTGCTTCGACGGTATGAGCCGATTAAGACGCTAGAAGATTTACATGAGCGTGCGTTAGCCATTTGGTTTGGACAAGAACGGCCAGGTCCTGCTCAAACAGAGCAAATTTTACAGTTGCTGCGCAGTGAGTCTGAACGAACAGCTATTTTGAATAAAGAGAAGTACAAGAATGAGTTAATTACGGATATGCAGAGATGGAGCGGAGATTTAGATTCGACGAAAACTCGTACGCTTGATCAGATTATGCAAGAAAATATGAAGCGTCAATTGGCACGTGAAAAGCGAGAGCATCTTCAATTAATCGACTTTTGGAAGAAGACGACCAAGCTAGAGGCTGCGACGGTTTGGTCGATTATGAAGCAACCAGGTCGTCTTGTTTATCTCAAGAAAACCCAGTCAGAAGAATTGTTAGAGATGTGGCATAAATTAAAGCGACCAACACAACTTGATCGTTTCTTTTGGATGTATCTGCACTATGAAACAAATGGGTATCCAGATAAATGGAGTCATCTGTTTGTCGATGAGGGACAGACGCTTCGACCGCTAGACATTTTCGTACTCGAGAAGTTGTGTCACGGGATGACGATATTTGGTGACACACTCCAAAGCTATCGTTCGCTCGAAATGATTTCTTGGGAACCGATTAAAGAGCACGGACAATCAAATTGGAAGATCGAGTACTTAACAAAAACGTTCCGTACAGCGAAACCTATTGTTGATTTAGCTAAAGGGGTATTGGCTGATACTGGACATGATACGAGTTGGATCGATCCATTTGAAAGGGACGGGAAGCCGATTGAACTATTAAGATCAAAAAAGAGTCGTGAATTAAAAGAGTTGCTATCTCGATGGGGTAAAGAAGAATATTCAATTTGTATCATCACACCAACGATGGAGCGTGCGTCTTTCTTGCATTCAAAGTTACAGTTGCCGACGCAACTCATTCAATCGGAAACTGCAAAAGTCAGTGACGAGATTGTCATCTCGACAATCGATTACTTGCGGGGAATGGAATTCGATGCAGTATTGATGATGGACGTGGATGAAATGAACTACTTTGATACGCCTCAGGAAGCTCGACGGTTATATGTTTCTCTAACGAGGGCGTTACATGAAGTAGTTCTTCATACTACAAATGAATACTCACTTTTGTTAGCTGATCAGCTGTTGGAAGTGTAAAAGGAGAATAAAAATGGGGGACCTTAAACTATTTCAAATAAGCGCACAAGGTACGAAAGAATTATATGGCCAGTCGATGACCATTGAGAAATCGCTCCAACAATTGTTTGAAAAAAATTTAGAGCAGTTGCTTGGTATTCGTTTTGTCGCTTCTGAGTACAGCACGGGTCGTACACACGGTGGCCGGATTGATACGCTGGGTTTAGATGAGAACAATTCACCTGTTATTATTGAATACAAGCGGTCGACAAACGAAAATGTGATTAATCAAGGATTGTTCTATTTGGACTGGTTACTCGACCACCAAGCGGAGTTCGAGTTGTCAATTTTGAAGCAGTACGGGAAAGGCGTGTCCGACACAATTGATTGGAGTAATCCACGTCTCGTCTGTATCGCCGGTGGCTTCACGAAGTATGATGAGCACGCTGTTAAACAAATCAATCGCAATATCGAATTGTATCAATACAAATACTATGAGAATGATCTGTTGCTACTTGATCTCGTCAACGCAACGACAGCAAAGCCTATCACGACTTCAACGGAGTTCTCTGTGACAAGTAAGACGGTCAGCGACTACTTGAAACAAGCAACGGAAGAATCAAGAGACTTATTTGATGGTCTCGTTTCATATCTTATAGCACTAGGTGATGACGTGCAGGAAAATGTGACGAAGCACTATATTGCATATAAGCGTATTAAAAACTTCGCATGTGTGGAGTTTCACCCAAGCACCCAAAAAATTTTGATGTATGTGAAAGTAGACCCAGATACCGTAGCACTCGAACCTGGCTTTACGAGAGATATGCGAGGGATTGGTCACTATGGAACTGGAGATTTAGAGATTGTCTTATATTCTTACGAAGATTTTGAAAAAGCGAAGCCTTACATCGAGAAAAGCTATGAAGCGAATTAATTATGGGAAGCCCATCGGATTGACGGGCTTCTTTTTTTGTCTCATAAGTAAACTTCTCATTTGAACCCTATTCGTTATTTTATCTACCTAATATTAGGAAATTCGTTATAGTGGATGCAAGAATTGAACAACGGGGAAGGATGAGGGAAAGATGAATCAATATTATTTAACAGAATGGCGAGCATTAACGAAAGCAACGGAAGTGACACTCCATCTCTATACCGTACCGCTCAAAAATCCATCATCACGAAATACGCAGGGTGGGAAGTTGATTTTTCACTTGAATAAATTGAACAATTTTCAACCGATGGTGTTTTTCGATCAGTACATTGCTTCATTTGAGGAAATCAAACAATGGGGAGACGAGACGTTTCTTCAATATGAGGCGCGTCCGATCAGTCCATCACGGAATGTCGAGCGAACATTACTTGAACGTCTGTTGAAAAAACAGTTGGAGCGATTGGCTCATCCAAATTACATGATGAACCGTGGAAAGTTCCGCTCGAAACAGGCGCATCCAAAGTCTACAAGTGGGCTGCTCATTTATCCGGCATTAGATCTCAATGTGAATGTATCTGAGACGGCTGAAATTGTATTCGGATTCGATTTGACTCATCAATTTGAATACCGTGAAAACTTATTGCAGCAGATTAAGCGTGATCCGAAATCCGTATCTGCAGGGATGCGTGTCATCGATTCGACTCACCCGAAATCGTATGAGTACGAATTTGTAGAGGTCGCACCATACCGAGCGAATGAAGTGAGCCCGATTATGAAGTGTTCGATCATTGATTATTTCGCAAAGAAAGACCCGAAACGAGTCATCGCACCCGACGCGCTCGTCGTACACGTCAAAGATCGAAATAATCAGATCCTTATCTACTTACCTGAGCAACTGAAACAGAGTTGTTCATTTGATACGATTCCCACTCATCAATTCGGTGCAGTCAATCGGATCATCAAACTGTCGCCTGAAGAACGGATGTCGAAACTTATGCCGGAAGCGCTTAAGTTGATTGGTCGTCTTCCAATGCTTCAGTTTGAGCGACAAGATGTACGAGCAGCTCGTCTTGGTTACTCAATTCAAACGTTGCCTTCGCCACGTCTCCGATTCGGTAAAGGGAAGACCACGAGTTATGCAAAAACTGGCTTAAAGCAAGGTGGTGTGTTTGAAACAGGAGAGGCGACCGTCAGTTTCTTTGTCGACCCGAAATTACGAGATCAGCAAAAACTGCAAGTCCTAGAGTTTATCAATAAACTAAAAACTACCTCTGAGCGTTTTGGGGTGACCCTCAATGTCTCGCATAAACCAAAAGGATTGAGCCAGAAACTACCTTCTGATTTGTTGCAAGCAGAAGATATTCTATACCAACTGAAGAGTGTCCCTCAACATTTTGAAGGTGTCGTCGTTGTCATCGCCGAGGAAGCATCGCTCCAGCATTCATATCAAGCCATCAAAAGGCAATTTGGCGGGAAACATGATGTTGTGACGCAATGCGTCGAGCTACATGACCGTGTATTAAACTCTGAGGATACGCTATACAACATTCTACTGGGGATTTACGTGAAGGCAGGTCTACAACCTTGGATTCTTGGTGAGCCACTCCATTCGGATTGTTTTGTCGGATTAGACGTAAGTCATGAGAATGGTAAACATGCAGCAGGCATCATTCAAATCATTGGGAAAGACGGGGCGATGATCAAGCAGAAAGCACTCTCGACAAGTGAAGCGGGGGAGAAAATCAGTTCTGAGACGATGAGAGAGATTGTCTATGATACATTACATGCATTTGAAGAACAGTACGGACATGCCCCTAAGCATATCACGTTCCATCGAGATGGATTTGGGCGTGAAGATGTGACTCTTATTGATTCACTTCTATCTCCGCGTGAAATTCAATTCGACTACGTGGAAATTTTGAAGAATATCAATCGACGGATGGCGATTCATGAAAAAGGGTGGAAAACTTCGCAGGGACTCAGTTATACAAAAGAGCGCATGGGTTATCTTCTCTCGACGAATCCTCATGCGCGTGTCGGGATGGCAAAACCGCTTAAAGTCGTACAACAAACAACGACCTTGCCGTTTGAAGCCATTTTGACGGATGTCTATCGCTTATCGTTCATGCACGTCCACTCGCTATTGAAAACAAGACTGCCGATCACAACGCATTATGCAGATTTAAGTTCGACGTTCCATAATCGTGGCTTACTCAATGCAAATACAGAACATGAAGAGGCATTACCGTTTGTATAACATGTAAAGTTGAAAGTTGTCATATCGTTATTATCAGTATTCCTGTTTGTCGAATATTGGGTATCATATCATTGAACTGAGATTACACTAGGAGGTAGAGTGATGAGTGAAAAAGGAGAAATTGTTCAATCTGCAAAACAGCTTATGGGAGATGAACAGGATATGAATGACATCCCTTTTAAACAATACGAAATGATTTTAAAGCATACCCCAGACGTCATAAATGCCGTTAGCAATATGGGGGGAGTCGGTTCAAAATCGCAAGATAAAGTGTACGGTACAATTGATAGAGCGATTGATGTCTTTTCCGAGCAACTTAAAGAAGACAACCTATCGGATGAAACTAGAGACAAACTCAATGATCGTATTGAACGCATGGTAGATAAGTCATTTCAAAAAGATTCGGAGTTCAAGAAATGGATGGGAGCATCAATTGTAGCAGGAGTCAGTGGTGCCGCATTAGCATTAGCAAAAAATCCAGAAGTGAGAAAAACACTTACTAATTTGCTGACGAAAAAAGATTGAGTGTCGTAAGTCTGATTGGTGTACGAAGTATATATGAAAGGAAGGAGCGACGATTCTATTCGTCGCTCCGTCTTTGTTCAATCCGTCTGTTTCCGGTTATACATCACGACGCTACCGACGAATGAGGCAAGCGCCCACGCAGTGAGCAACCCGAGCTCTAGCCCGACGGCACCAAAGTTCGCACCATCTTCCACTTGATGAGCCACGTCAATCAAGAGCACGTTCGGTAAATACTCGAGCACTCCGATGATGGCGAAACGGTCTTGTAGTGGCAACAACATCGGTGAGAACGAGAAGAAAAAGAACGGCAACATGACAATCAATGAAGCTTCCATGACCGTCTTCGACATCAAGCCGAACATCGTTCCGATCCCGATATAAAAGAATGTCGAGACGATGAGCGCGAGAGCGATCACAGCCAGATTTTGTGGAGCATAATCCATCAAAAATGACGAGGCTACGATGAGGATCATCGTCGTCACGAATGTGAGAGCGCTCTTTCCGAGCAAGATGTCGAGCGTGCTCGCTGGGGACAACATGAGCCCGCGAAGCGTGTTCTTCTCTTTCTCTTCGGCAATCAATGCACACTGCACAAAGATCGCGACGAGGCTGAAGGTGATGTTGATGACGAAGTACGTGATATCGACGCCAACGTCACCGATTCGCGAATAAAAGACAGCGAAGAAGAGCGGCATGACCAAGGTCGACGAGACGAATAAGTTTCGTGACAAATCCTTGTAGTCTTTTTGGAAAATGGCGAGTGCGCGTTTCAATGAAAAAGTCATGATAATTTCCTCCCTGTCACTTCGATAAAGATGTCGCCGAGTGTCGGCTCATTGGAATGGATCGATGCGATATTTTTAGCACGCATCTGTTTATGGAGCCAGTCTGCGCCTTCGTCGGTTTGTGTCACTTCATGCGTCTGACCGTTGTTCAATTCGACTCGCATCGAACCAGTCGCATATTTCCTGCGCAATACGTTCGGGGCATCAAGCAGTTGAATCGACCCTTGATGTAAGAAAGCGACACGATCACACAGCTCTTCGGCTTCTTGCATATCGTGTGTCGTCAGAAAGATGGTCGTTCCGTTTGCCTTCAACCGTTCAATCCCTTTATAGATATGTCGAGAGTTGACCGGGTCGAGAGCCGATGTCGGTTCATCTAGAAACAGTAACTCTGGCTCATGAAGAAGGGCACGTGCGAGCGTCACTCGTTGCAACATCCCTCTAGAGAGTTTGTCGATGCGCTTCTTCCGTTCCCCGCTGAGGTTGACCATGTTCAATACCTCATCGATCCGGGTCTTCGGTTCATCATAGAGGTCACAATATAAGCTCAAGTTCTCTTCTATAGAAAGTCGTGTATACAGACCGCTATTGTCCGTCAATACGCCTATGCGTTTACGGTACTGTTCTTGTTTCAAGTCAGCGACCGGCACACCGAAGACGGTAGCATCACCGGCTGTCTGTGCGAGTTGTGACGTCAAAATTTTTATCGTTGTCGTCTTTCCTGAGCCACTCGGTCCCAAGAAGCCGAACACTTCCCCTTTTCCGACTGTAAACGTCACATCATGTAACGCTTCCTCGTTCCCAAACAATTTCTTTAACCCGTGCACTTGAATGATTGGTTCCATTCCCGTTCCTCCTCGTCGATGTCGTCTTGCTTGCCTCTATCGTATAAGGAATAGGGGAAGACCGCACTGAAATGGCGATAAATGGCGCTTATCATGAGGTGAACGAAGCGATATGAACTATGAATGGAGACTATTTGAGACCCATCATCGTCTTCAATTCTGCCATTTTTGTCTTGGATAACGGAATCGTTGTCTTCTCTGAATCATCCAAGACAAGACTGAAGCTATTTTTCGTATAGGTGATGACTTCGCGCACACGTTGTAAGTTCACAAGATATGACCGATGGCAGCGGAAGAAACCATACGGGGTCAAACGCGTCTCGAGCTCGTTCATCGTGAAGACGCTCGGGAACTGATCCGATTGACTATGTAGAATCGACTGGCCGTCCTGACTTTCGATGAAGTCGATTTCAGGAGGATCGAGTAAGATGATTTTTTCGTTCACTTTCGTTGGAATCTTCTCGAAACGGACGTGGATAATCTCAGATGAAATTTTCGAATCACCTGCATCTTCCGGTTCCACATCTAACAGGCGCAAGTGACGATGATCAATCCGATAAACGGTCGATGTCATGAAGAGCGCACTCTCCATGTTGCTCGTCAACACGAGGACGGCTTTTTGTCTCGACGTCAATGTCTGTAACGCATCGCGTAAAAGGTGGCGTGTCTCTTGGTCCACGTCTTGGTCGGGTTCTTCAAACACATACAGGTCACGGTCTTGGAGAAGCAGCGCGGCGTACTGCGTGCGTCTGACAAGGGAGCGATTGAGACGGTGGAGGCGGTGCTTGCGGTAAGTCGTGAGTTGGAGTTGCTGCATCACCGATTCGACTGATTCGGATGAATCATAAAGACGCTTGGTGAAGCGTAAAAACTCCTCGATGGTGAGCCGGTCGTATAAACCGTCCCGGATGGAGAAGAGGGACAGCGTTGAAGCGTGGTCGATGTTCCCGGTAAATGTCATGATTTCCTGACTGATGAGACCGAAGATGATTTCTCGGGAAATGACGCCACAGTGGATAGCCGCCAACTCACCTGGTTGGATCGTAAATGAAATGTTTTCGAGAATGAGTGTGTCTTGCTGGCGTACCGAGACGTTTTGGAAAGTAAGCACCGAATCCCTCCCTTTTTAGTTGGAGTATAACATTTTACAGAGAAGGGCTTAAGAGGAAGATGAACACACATTAAAGTTACATCTTTTGGTAAAATAGAATGTAGGACGAATTAGTGAAGGGGAGTGACTCTATTCAATGGATAAGCAATTTGAAGAGATGCAAACACGTATGTTCGAGTTAGAATCTCAAGTTGAAATGCTTCAATCCCTTCTACTTCGAGTGATTGAGCAAGATTCAACACTACATAATCAGTTAAAAACTGAATTAGAATATGTCTTATTAAAGCATGACTTTCCGATCGAAAAGAGACATGATGTTTCATTTTTTCTGATTCGACTCGAGAAGGCGTATAAGTTTGAAAACAAAATACCGACGCTGATTTCATTTCATGAGGAATTGAAACAAGTTCTTGAATTAGAGGAGTTATCAGAAGAGGTTTCCATTCGATTGATTCAAGAGTATGTAAGACGTGGAATTTTTACTGTGGGGAACATGATTAAATATGAAAAGTGAGGATGTGGAGTATATGAACGAAGTACAACGATTAATGGATGAGGTTATTAAATTCCGAGATGAGCGCGACTGGGCGTTCCATCATAACCCGAAAGACTTGGCACTTTCCTTGTCGCTCGAGGCGAGTGAGTTACTTGAAGTATTTCAGTGGATCTCGAGTGAAGAAGCGCTTGAGACGAAAAAGATGGAGATGGAAGAGGAGCTTGCTGACGTGTTGATTTACGCGTTGACGTTCGCTCACGCTGCTGGAATCGATGTCTCGAAAG
Source organism: Exiguobacterium sp. s140 (assembly GCF_018617035.1). Lineage (GTDB taxonomy): Bacteria > Bacillota > Bacilli > Exiguobacteriales > Exiguobacteriaceae > Exiguobacterium > Exiguobacterium profundum. Next base: position 60,520 of record NZ_JACSJK010000006.1, on the reverse strand, counting down.
CAATTGAAGACAAGCTCGTGAAAAACTCAGTGAAGTATCCGGTTTTGAGTGCAGAAGATTCACGATGAAATCCAATCATCGATTGTTATTCGTCATGTATCTTGGAGCAGGCATATTGAGTTTGGCTCTCTTTCTTGCGATTCCTTTGTTCTACATAGAACGTTCGAACTGGATGAACGTCATGTTTCCGCTACTAACAATCATTTGGTTTGCGAATGCGTTGGTACACTGGAAACAGATGACACGAAAAGTCATGTCGTGAGGTGAGTGGATGAGTGAAACGAAACAGCGCTTCAACCATATGTATGCATCTGCAAAACGCTCGACCCGTCTTGCGATTCAAGTAGGGCTCTTGATTGTCTTCAGTGGTGTTCTGTTTTACTGGAACGATGATCAACGGTTAGCCGAAATGACTTGGTTCATCATCTTATTTCCGGTCACAGCTTGTATCAAGCTTGTGTTTCAGACAAATGTTCTATTAACATTTAACGAAAGCGTGCGATATCGACGGCTTGTCTGGTATAAGTTTGCTATGGGTTTTGGAATGATTGTACTATTTACACTCTTGAGTATGATGATTTTATTTAGAGAAGGTTACGCTTCGGGATTGCTGTTAGCTTGTAGTCTCGTTTTATTTGGTATCGTCGCATCCGAGAGCCTTGACCGCAAATTGAAGCAAGTCGATGCATGTCATGTGACGTATCGACTATATAGTCGGGGGAAAGTTGGTCATTTAGATTAAAGACACTCGAAACATATTGGATAAGGAGAATACCATGTACCATTACTTGAACGACATATAACCTTGCATACGTGGACCGCCCTCTGATTTGTCTGTCATGACATCGACAAATCAAATGAGGAGCGGATAAAATGAATCGAAATGTATTGGTTTTGTTAGTAGTGCGTGTTATCGCAAATTTTGCGGACAGTTTTTATTTTTTGGCATCGGTCTGGTACGTCAAAGAGACAACGGATGCTTCATTTTGGATAGGCGTCACTACGTTTGCGGCGATGATACCCGTTGTATTCCAAGTGTTTTATGGACCACTCATTGATCGTTATTCAAAAAAGAAATTGTTGCTTGTGGCCATGGCGATCCAAGCGATGGTCTTGATTGTTCTGGCGAGTTTATATGCGTTTGGTGAGTTAAGCGTTGGGTTTGTCATCGCAGGATTGTTCATCGCGACGCTGGCGAGCGAGCTGAGTTATCCTACAGAATATGCACTTGTTCCGTCACTCGTGCGAGAATCGGACTTACAGAAAGTGAACGCATGGTTCACGTTCACGCATCATAGTCTCGATTTGTTGTGTAATGCGATTGCGGGATTTTTGCTAGCGCTTATTGGTGTCGGTCTCATGTATATGAGTAATGCAGTTCTATACCTCTTTTTATTTGCGGTCATCGGCTTCTTCCTTCGAATCAATGAGACGGTGACTCGTACATCAGAGGATGTGACGTATCTGACTGATTTGAAAGTCGGGTTTCGATATGTTTGGAAACTCGGTTCGTTCCGAACGTTGATTGTTGTGTTCACGTGTCTCAACTTCATGGTTTCGATTTCACTTGGTGTACTCCCGATTCTCGCTACGACTGAGGAAATGTATGGTTTGTGGCTTGCCGCGATTTCGGTCGGGACGTTACTCGGGAGCGGTTTGTCCACTCGCTACGGCAATCGCTCATTACGTTGGAGTTTCGTTTTTGCGACAGGAATCGGTGGGCTTGCTTGGTGTGTATCGGCAATTTGGTTGAATCGAAACGTTAGTGTGACATTGATCAGTTTTGGGATAGCTTGGATTGCAATCGGCATGATGGGCATTCAGTTTCAGACACTTCTTCAACGTCAAATTCAATCTGAATACTTGGGGCGGACGTTGACGGTCGTATATGCGCTTCAAGGAATGTTGGCACCTTTCGGCTATTTGTTTGGCGGGATGTTCGCGGACTGGCTCAACCCTATTCTACTTTATCTGATTGGAGCGTTGACGTTACTCGTTTCAAGTGTGTACTTTAGAAAAAGTTCCTTTCTCACATCTCATGCCACCCTTCAAGATCAAGCAGGATGACATCAAAAAAGTACAGCCTTCATGAGAAGGGCTGTACTTCTTTTTGTTGAATGAATTGGAGTATTGTTTCCGTCGTTTGAATCGATGCAAATTCTTCATTTAGACTAGCGAGCGACACATCATGGATGACCTCTGCAGGGATCCATGTCCCGCTGATCGATTGTCGGTCGAACGTTGCCGTCGCATCGGAGACAACAATCGGATTGAATCCCAAGTTTCCTGCCATCCGTGCGGTCGTCTCGACACAATGGTTCGTGATTAATCCGGTGATGACAATCTGTGTCGCACCAAGTGATTCGAGTCGTTCCTGTAAGTCTGTTCCGATGAAGGCGCTATTCACCTGTTTCGTTAAGATGACATCTTGTTCACGAGGTTGAATGAAGTCTTGGAACAAATGACCATCTTTTTTGAAATAGAAGAGTGAGGTCGGAACGTTCGTGACATGTTGGACATAGATGATTGGTTGATCATGATGTTCCCACGCTTCAATCAACCGTGCGATATTCTCTTCGCATTTTGGATTGTTGTGGTTTCCCCAGATTGGATCATGAAAGGCTTGTTGGACATCGATGATGAGTAATGGAACGACTGTCGTTTGCATGTTGACTCCCCCTTGAATTGGTTACTTCAAGTGTATGCAACGGAGGAATATAGATACATAGAGGTTTGACGGAAGTTTCAGCGAATGACTTAAGAGAGAACGGATTATGTACCGTTTCACTTTATTTTGAAAGGTGAATGCCAAATGGATGAAATAGACCGCCATATTCTTGAATTGATGCAACAACAAGCCCGGATCTCGATGACCGAATTAGGACGACAAATTGGATTGTCTACGCCTGCTGCGACAGAACGGGTGAAGCGACTCGAAGAACGTGGAGTCATCACAGGCTATCGGGCTGTCATCAATCCTGAAAAGATGGACAAACACGTGATCGCCTTTATTCTTTATGACACCCATCGTTGTGAGGCGTTCCGTGAATTTTGTCGTCAACAGCCGTCCGTGATCGAATGTCATCGCTTAGCCGGGCAGTACAGTTACCTCGTCAAAGTGGTAACGGAAAACGTGCGCACATTAGAGACGTTCATCGACGAATCGATGGAATACGGTCGTCCCTCATCTTTGATAAATCTATCTTCACCAGTATCATTCAGACCCGTTTTATGAAAGCGATGGAGTGACTTTTAACAGTGAGAGTGATTGCGAGCTAGTAAAAGAGAATAGATGAAATTTTTTCAGTACAAATTGATTTTTAATCAAATGAAAAGGAGGGGGACACGATGTCGCACGATCAGCGTTTACGAGAAATAACTAAGGCTCGCCTACTTACGAACCGTATTAATGTCACGTTATCGCTCATTCTTTTGTTAGGGGGATGGATGATGTGGTGGTTTGAAGAGTTCTCTCTCATTCAAGTTCTCTTGGGAATCCTTTTACTCATTCCATCTCTTTTGATGGTTCATATGTGGAGACGTACCCGAATGTTGCTTCGTTTCAATGAAGCGATGGAATATCAACGTATAGTTTGGTCGGAGTTCATTCTTGCGCTGGTTGTCGTCTGCATATTGATCGGAATTGCAACTACGATCATCCTAACCGAATCATTTAGCTTATCGACTGTTCCACTCCTGGTCATGTTCGTCACGGCCCTGATGTCTAGACACGTTGATCAGCGGATGAAGCAAATTGACCCGGAACATGTGACGTACGCAAATCTTGCTCGACATAAGACGAAACGCAGCTAACCGAAGTCAGCTGCGTTTTGTGTTCGAATCTAATTGTTGTTCGATGTGGTCGAGACGTTCGATTAATACTTGTATCTGCTTCGAACGTTCACGTTCCATAAAGAGTTGCTCGTCTGCTCGTTTCTCAGAACGTGCCACGACATTACGAATCCACAAAATACCGATGATTAGTACAACGATTGGCAAAATCGTGAAGATGAGTCCGAATAATGAGACCATGATGACGTTCATATACACATACCTCCCTTTCTACGTCTTCATTATACTTCCAAATATAACCTGTTTGAAAGGGGGAACCGTGGTATTTCAAATCCGACATGCATAAACTAAAAAAAAAAGGAGTTCGATACATCATGACGTTTACTACATTTCAACGAGTCGGTACGTATCTATGAAACGGCCGACCCGACTTGGTACGGACGATGCGGGTTATGTCATCAACCAGACGTCCATCCGTCATGTGCAGCCTGAGTTTGAAAGTGTCCTTTTCAAAGCAATCGAATTGGTGAAAGAAGCATTCGATGAACAGCTACACAGCATATATCTTTATGGAAGCATCGGTCGCGGGACAGCTGTTGCTGGGCAATCGGATCTAGATTTGACGGTGCTCGTGCATGAGGATGTCGATACGACAGAATTGGTGGAGCAGACGGAGCGATTGCTAACGCAACATCCGGAAGTCATTAAAATCGATTATGACATCGGGCGTCTCGATGTGGCACTGGATCCGGCGAATCGTTTTGAATGGGGCTTTTGGCTAAGACATCTTTGTACATGTGTGGACGGGGAAGATGTCTCGATTCAATTCTCGCGCATGAAGCCGGATGTTCGTGTGAGTGAGGCGTTGAACCAGGACTTGATTTCTTCAATTAAAGCAGCCAAGTCGAAATTGCTTCGTGGACAGATGTCTCATCTGGAGAAACGCTCCATCGTGAAGCGCGTCATCCGAGGTTGGTATTTAACGATCAACGTGAAGGACGAGAGTTTTGCGACGACTGTAGAAGCGAGCTTGGCGATTCTACAACTCTATTTCCCGGAAGATCAGCGAGTAGCGCAAGGAGAAGCGCTGTTGAGACAAGATGAAATCACAAATCAACAGCTTCTAGACTATTTGAATGAAATAGATTGGATTTAACGATGTCGCTCCTCGATTGGGATATATCCGTTCGGTCGTCTTCGCTTCACGTCTGTGTCAAAGAAGAAATAAGGGACATATAAAGCGCTTGATACGTACATAATGATGACAAATTCGATTGCGGTCGACCATTGAATGAGGTCGAATAAAAATAGAGACCATATGGGATATGAAACGAGACACATCGCCACAGTCATCCGACCCTTAGTTTGAATAAAACGGTACAAAATGCGCATCAATACGATATAAGGGAAGAATAGATAATAGAACATATTTTTCAATTGATGTCGTCCTTTCTTGCATATATAAAACCATCTAACTCAGTATAATCGAGGAGAGACGGACGACAAAGGAGAATTTACAATGAGATCAATCGCCATCATTGGAGCTGGTATCAGCGGATTTTATGCTGCGATCCAACTTCATCAAAAGGGATATGACGTCACAATCTTTGAGGCACGTGATCGTATGGGTGGTCGTATCTTGACGAAGGACGGTTATGACCTCGGACCGACATGGTATTGGCCGGATACGGAGAAGACCATCTCTAAACTCGTGGATACACTCGGACTCGAGTCATTTGTTCAACATACGACAGGACACATGGTGCTCGAACGTCAAACGACGACCGCACCGGAACGACATGTGTTACCGGAAGAAAGCATCGTCTTATCCAAGCGTCTAGTCGGTGGGATGACGAGTCTGGTGGAAGCTCTGCATGCGAAGTTGCCCGATGACATCGTTCGGCTTGGGCATCGCCTGACCTCGATCGAGCGACAGTCGGACCGAGTCCAACTGACGTTTCAAAATGGTTCGGTGCATCACACGGACGACGTGATCCTCGCGATTCCACCTCGTCTCGTTGCGGATGTAGCGATTGAACCGAGTCTGTCAGCACAAACGCGAAAAGCGCTTAAAACGACTCCCACGTGGATGGCGTCCCAAGCGAAGGCGCTCATCGTATACGAGACACCGTTCTGGCGAGAAGAAGGGTTGTCTGGTTTTGGGATGAGCTGGGTCGGTCCACTTCAAGAGATTCATGACGCTTCTCTGAAAGATGGACCAGGTGCGCTGTTCGGATTTTTCCGTCTGTCACCGGGAGAACGGGAAGCGTTAGGAGAAGGACAAGTAAAGACGCGCGTCATCGAACAACTGGAGAAGCTGTATGGTCCGAAAGCGAATGACTTCTTGCGATTTCATTATATGGACTGGTCGACAGAATCAGAGACAGCGACATCTGACGACTTCCTGCCGCTCACGGCATTCCCGGCTTACGGTCCGATTGAGCTCGGAGACCGTCTCCATTTGATTGGTTCGGAGACGGATGCGCAGTTCGGGGGACATATCGAAGGGGCATTGCGGTCGGCGAATCGAATCGTACAAGGGTTGGTATAAAGAAAAAGACAAATCGTCCGACTAGCGGCGATTTGTCTTTTTATTTGAATTTCTGAATCATCAACGCGAGCGAACGGTTGATCATCTTCATCTCGTCATCCTCAAGGACGGAGAACATCTCTTCAGCGAGGCGCTCTTCAATCGCATCGATTTGTTTCGAGTACGCAAGGCCGTTCGGACCGAGCCGGATGAAACTTTCCCGAAGGTTCTCGGGATTCTTTTCCCGCATGACGAAATCGCGTTGCTCGAGCACTTTGAGCACTTGACTGACAGCACTTTTGGAGATGGACATCTTCGTCGCAATCTCTGTCGTCGTCCATGTCTCTTGACGTTTGAAGAGAAGCAACATCTGTTCTTGTTGATAGCTCAGCTCGAACTCGTTCAGTTCCGTGAAATATTTCGTGAACAGCAAGTCGAGCTCATCGATTTGGCGATACATCGTGAGGACTTGTTGCTTTCGTGTTTCATTCAACGTGTCATTCATCCTTTCTTTACGGTGTCCGCCGGAACGTTTCGCTCCGTAGATATAAGAGGACACCACACACTAATCCGATTATACCAAATGCCAATAAGAGCGTTTGAATCGGCACGGACAAGGCAACAAGCACCGATAGGATGGCGAACGCAATCGGTTCAAGGCCTGAGGCGGCGAGCGACATGATGCTCATGACACGGCCGATTTTGTCAGAGTCGCTTTGTTCCTGCATGATGGTGACCGTCGGCAAGTAGACGAGCATGATCATAAACCCGCTCATAGAAGCCGCGATCGCGAGAAGCGGAATCGATTGGACTTGCGTGTAGAGGAAGAAGGCGCCGAGTGTCAGGAATAGGGCGCGGAAGACGAAGCGTCCACGATGAACCGACCGTAACAATAGAATCAGGAAGCTTGCAACAAATGTCCCGACAGCGAGCCCGCCTTCGATGATACTCAAATCAAATGCTGTCCCTCCGACTGAACCAACGAGAATCGGGATACTCATGATGAGTGGTCCCATGACGAACAAGTTGACGATGGCAATGGCGAACGTCCCACTACGTAACACAGGTGTTTGCGATACGTAACGAATGCCCTCTTTCAAATCAAGGAGTACATCTTTCGCTGAGAGTGGAGCGACCTCGGGAATATTGTCTTGAATCAGACGTGGCATGATCAAAATCGCGGAGAGGAAAATCAATGCAGCCGACGTGCCGAAACTGAGACCAAAACTTCCCCACGTCAGTAGGATCCCTGCAAGGAACGGACCGATGACGAACATCAACTCGAGCGACCCTTGGAAAAGGGAGTTCGCCCGTTGCAACTGTTGACCTGATACGATTGAAGGCATAAGTGATGACAGTGCCGGGTAAGACATGCCATCTAAAAGACCAAATAATACGGAGATGATCAAGAGGGCTGTCACCGAATACGCATCAGCAAAATGGAGCGAGACGACAATTAACATCAACACGCCTTGTCCGATATTCGTTAAGCATAACAAGCGACTCTTTTGGAATCGATCAGCGAACACACCGCCGAATACCATCATGACGACACGCGGCAACGAGACCGCCGTCAAGATAATCCCGAGGAGTGCCGGTTGCTTCAACACGTCGATCGTCAACCATGAGACGCTCAAGAAGAAAATCGAAAACCCGAGCGTGAGCGTCATTCCGGATAACCAAGTGAATACGAACCGAGTATTCTTCAATAAATTCATATTAATAACCTCTTACTTCCATTCTTCAACATATAGTTAAGTTAACTAAACTATACGGCGAGAAATTCATTTCGTCAAGAAGCATGACTTTGGTACGAAAATGTAAAATAACGGAACTTTTCTCGTGTTTATCCCGTATAGTGGAAGAAGAGGTGAATCAAGATGAACAAACAAGAACGGATTAATACGATTTATCGTTATCAACAGCGTTGGCTCTTTTGGAGAATGGGACTGGCAGGTCTGACTGGGATGTTCGTCTTTCTTGCACTGCAATCTGACGGTGCGTCAAAGTATATCGTTCCATTAGGGGTCACATTAGCAGGCATGTTGTTCGCCATCGGACGAGAACGTCGCTTCGTCAGAAAGTTGACCAGTGTGGAACAAGCCAAGCGCATCATCGATTGGCAATATGTATCGGAAATGGGACTCCTCGTCTTGTTGGCGATTCTCTTCCCATTAATCGTCCTAATCAATTGGCCGGCATGGTCGCTTTTCATTGTCTTCTTAGGCGGGGTCATCTTATTGCAAGTCGCACAGAGAATGCTCGACCGACAGATGCCGAAGTATGACGAAGAACAGCCGATGCGCCGCGAAATCAAACTCGACTTCGTGAAAGACTGAGGTGATACCGTGGACAAAGCAGAGCGATTTGAAAGAATTGAACAGTTTGAGAAACGATATACTCGTCTCAACATCATCGTGAGCGTAATCATGCTAGGCGTATCCATCTATTTTCTTTCGACATGGAGTCCGTATAGCATTCTTTTACCCGGTGTCGCACTTCTCTATACGACATGGCTTGAATGGAACAAGATGAAACTGCAGCAATCCTTCAACGAATCGACACGCTATCATCGATTGTTGCGGATTGATTTTACTGTCATGTTGATGGGTTTGATCTGGTTCATGATTTTGATTGGGTTGCATTTCAACGGAATCGATATCTTACCGTGGATGAGTTGGACGCTCCTGATTGGCGGACCGTGTCTCATATTGATTCCACTTTGGATTGATCGAAAACAGTCCGAGTTTGATGAGCACCACGTCACATCAGGCGAGTGGACCCGGGCAAACCGGGAACGTTTGAAACATACATTAGATGATATTTCAAGGAAAGGTCGTAAGCAGTCATGACAAAGAAAGAACGGATTCAAGTAATCGGAGGATATCGGCAGTCACGAGAAACCCTCCACCTTTGGCTCACGGGAGCCCTTATTTTTTGTAACAGTTTTGTGCTCGGTTTTGATACATGGTGGATATGGGGGATCGGTTCGGTCCTCACGGCTGTCCTACTCATAGGGCTGACGATCAAAGAAGGACGTGTCTTACAGATTTTCACGGTGGGTCGAGGCATCCTACTGACAAAACGCTTATATCGCCTCTATTCCTACTGGATTGGAGCGGTCACAGCAGCGATTCTTTTCAGTCGTCTCCAGATTGCACCTGTCGCATGGGTCATCTTCGGTCTAGGCATCGTCATGTTAGCATGGACGCACGATCAGACCGTGCAACAATTGCGACAAGCCGACCCGGAGCAACCAACACGAGATGAGGTGACAAAGCATTACCGCTCGTATGAAAGGAGTACATATGCTGACGAAAGAAAAGCGAATTGAACAATTGCTGGAGCAGGATGACAGTCATTGGCGTTGGGGGTGGGGCGTCGTCATCGCGACGGTCGTGATGACGCTCGTGATTGCCACACAGTCCAAACTCTACGCTCCACTCCTCGTCTTCATCAGTTTTTTCCCGTATCTCTGTTTCGAGTGGCGGAAGACAAAACTGCTCCTGACCTTTAACGAGAATGCGCGGTATCAACGTCTGGTGTATACAGACTTTGGCATCCAGTGGCTCTGCTTCGTGTTGACCATCTGCTTGTTGGCTGCCTATTATGCCGACTCGTTGTCTCCCATCATTGCCATTGCCGGGCTGTTCGGAATCGGTGTGATGTCGATTCTGGCACCGTATGTCATCAATCGACACTTACACTCGCTCGATGCGCATCATGTACGAGGGAAAGAATTGCGTGAAGCGCGCGGTCAACGCTTCCGTGAGTCCAAAACGAACCCCTGAGAAGGGTTCGTTTTTTGTTTGAGGACATCGGTCCTTTTCTTCTTTTGTATAGAGGCGTAAGCTGACAATGTACACAGAACCAGTAGAATCGAGGAAGACATTCATGTTAGCTATTTTGATTGGATTGACGATTGGGATTTTATTGCCGATGCAGACGAGTGTCAACTCACGTTTGCGTCAGGTGGTCGGCTCCCCGTTCGTTGCATCTTTTTTATCGTTTACTGTCGGGACGATCTTTTTGTCTTTATTGCTCTTATTGACCGGACAGTCATTCGGATTTGACGGCTCGGTGATTCAGGAAGGTCCGGGTTGGATGTGGATTGGCGGACTGTTAGGGGTCTTGTTCTTAACGGGAAATATTTTGCTGTTCCCAAGACTCGGGAGTGTCCAGACGGTCATCATGCCGATTTTTGGACAGATTTTGATGGGGTTGTTGATTGACCATTTCGGTTGGTTCAATTCTGTCGAACACCCAATTACGGTGCTTCGTTTGTTCGGAGTCGTGCTCGTCTTGTTCGGAGTCATCGGAACGGTCGCTTTATCCGACTGGCTCAATCGCCGAAGGGGCAAGCTGGTCGTCTCCATGGAAACGGACACGGGGAATCTGAACCTGTGGCGACTGTTTGGGATTTTCACTGGGATGATGAGTGCCACGCAAACGGCCATTAACGGCTATTTGGGAACAGTGCTCGAATCGGCTCTGAAAGGGGCATTGGTCTCTTTCGTTGTCGGAACATTGGCGCTCTTACTCATTTTACTCGTCTCACGCCAACCCGTTCCGCTCGGTCAACTGAAAGGTCAACCGTGGTGGATTTGGCTCGGTGGGATCATTGGGGCGCTCTTCATCGGAGGAAACGTCCTCATCGTACCGATTGTCGGGACAGGGATCGCTGTCATCATCGTCATCGTCGGACTGTTATGCGGAAGTTTACTGATTGACCGTTTCGGTTGGTTCGGCGCGAAGAAGAACCCGGTCACCGGGGTACAACTCGTCAGTCTGATTGTCATGGTCATTGGAATTGTATTGATTCGTTTATCTTAAGGGGGGAGAACGATGCGGGGAGTATTATTTGCAGTCAGCGGAGGCTTCTTTCTAACGTTACAAAGTGTTGCGAATGCTCGAATCAGTTCACAGATTGGGACGTGGCAAGCGGCGACGTTGACACAATTCACTGGATTCGTCGTCGCACTTCTCGTCATGCTGGTGCTTCGGGACCGCACGTATGTCGAGATGCGGCACGTGAAGCCGCTCTATTTATCTGGCGGAGCATTTGCGGCGATTATCTTATTTAGTAATATGACGGCCGTCCAAGAGCTCGGGGTCACGATGACAATCTCGTTGTTTCTCATCGCGCAACTGGCGCTCGCGCTCGTCATCGATTGGCGAGGATGGTTCGGAATGGTGCGACGGAAGTTGAACGGGGCTCAGTTGATTGGTGTGTTCATGATGATTGCGGGGGTCATCTTATTAAAATGGTAGAGGGAAACGTGCATGGTTGACGCGTATGTGAAGCAATTTGAATTGACTGTCTTACCAGAAGAAGCGCAGAACGAATTGCAGCTCGTTCGATACGAGCCAGGAGACGTCATCTGTACGCAAGGTGATGAAGCAGGGCATCTCCGCTTCTTAGTGAAGGGGAAGATTCGTGTCTCCCATACTTCTGCTACCGGCAAGCGCCTCGTCCTCTCCTTCAAATATCCGCTCGATTTGATCGGGGACATCGAATATATTCAACGGACCCCGTTTTTGAATACGGTCGAGGCGGTCACAGAAGTCGAGATGCTCGCCATCCGATTCGAGGATTTAGTACGTCACGCGCACGGAGAAGTCGCCTGGTTACACTATTTATTGGAAGAAATCACGCGAAAATTTGAACGGAAATCACAATCGCTCAGCTTCAATCTGTTCTATCCCGTGGAAGTGCGCTTGGCGAGTTATCTGTTATCGATGACGCCGAATGACCAAACACTTGGCTCGACGGTCGACCAATTGACGGATATCGCTGATTTGATTGGGACGAGTTATCGTCATGTGAATCGGACGCTCCGGCGTTTCGTTGAGGCAGGATTGATTGAACGAAATCGGCGGGTAATCACGCTCGTCGATCGGGAAGGTTTGTTGGAGATTGTCGGGGAGAGCATTTATGAATAGGAGGGGAGACATATGGCGATTGGCATGATGCTTGCTGTCATCGGTGGGATGCTCGTCTGTGTGCAAAACACGTTTAACGCCAACGTCAAGAAGCGTGTCGGAGCATGGGCGACGACGACGCTCGTTCTCTGTCTTGGATTTTTAGCATCGCTACTCATTGGGTTGTTTCAAGAAGGTGGTGGCTTGTTCCGAGTAGATGAGATGGAGACATGGTACTGGTTCAGCGGAATCCTCGGCGTCGGGGTCGTCATGAGTGTGACGCAAGGGGTTGAGCGCCTCGGGCCGAGTTACGCGATCTCAATCGTTATGGTGTCTCAAATCTTATTCGCGCTCCTCTGGGATACGTTAGGGTGGTTCGGATTGACGGCCGTCCCGTTCACATGGAAAACGGTCGTCGGGATTATGTTAATCGTTGGTGGGGTGCTCGTATTTCAATTGAGTGGAAAGGTAAAACCAACTCGCGCGTCGATGAATCGAGCGAGTTAAATGTTAAAAAGAAGTTCCACGTTTTGAACAAGTTTGTCCATGCTGCTGTCGATTCAGTTGAGTATGACAGATCGGGTCCATCACCGTTGACTTCTATTCCGTTGATTGACCAGATGTAACCAAAACTTTTGACTCATTAGGAAAAAAAGGATAAAAAGAACAATTTGACCGAATCTTTTTTTGAAAAGATATGTATAATTTAGAAGAACAGGATAGAAGGGGGTAATGATATGCAACAAGTGATGGACATGGGATGGACAATTCTAAACTTAGGGTTGTTGACGATGATTGGAATCTTTTTATTCCGACTCCTTCGCCGGCATTCAAATTAATCAGCATCTGACAATCGTCAGATGCTTTTTCCTTTTTAATGGGAAAACCTCGAAAGTTTGCTTATAGATTGTTAAGATATAGATATCGATAAATTGGATGATTTTTACTTTTGGAGGTGTGTAAGGTGTTACGTGAAGAACGAATGGAATACTTGTACGACAAAGCATGGACTAAAAAGGTCCGCTACTAGTGATCATCATCGGTGTAGTGACAGCGCTTTGGCTATTGTTCAATGATTCCAGAATGAGCCTATCCCTGTTCATCTTTTGTGCGGCGATGCTCATGCCGCTTCTGGTGGCAACATGGCATAAAATCCAGTTGTTTTTACAGTTCAATGACTCATCCACGTACCAGCGCTTTATTTATCTAAAAGGCATGATTCAGTTTATTCTCTTGATTGGTGTCATATCGATGGTGGCGCTCTATGCACTGAAGTACATATCGCTTGATACATTGAGCCTTGGCTGTGCGATGCTGATTGCGGGTTGCCTCATTCTCGAGACATGGGTCGACTGGAAGATTCTAAAGATTGATGATGAGCATGTGGTCGAGAGTTTGTTGGGACTCGTGAACTGGAAATAAAAAGGGGTGTAGGGTTGAGTGATTGTCTGGACTGATGAAATTGACCATACGAATACATTGCCGGATTTGACAAAAGAAATCCTGAGAGATGTCGAGTCACGTCTCGGCGTGAAGTTACCGGAAAGTTATATCGAATTGATTCGAACACAGAATGGGGGATTTATCGAGCAGCGTGAGCTACCTGTGATCCTAAACGGACTAGACGATACGATTGTGATTGACTTCATCATGGGCATGAGTTTACAAGAAGGACTAGTTGAATCAAAAAACCTTTTGAAAGAGTGGGGCGTTGAGGATGAACGTCTGATTGCATTCACGGGCGATGGACACTATTTCCTCATGTTCGATTATCGCGATGGGGTGACTCCTAAGATTGCGTTATTAGATACGACGGTTGAAAAAATCGATGTGCTATTTGATTCGTTTGATCAATTCAATGAAGCGTTAAGTGTCAGCGAGACCGATTCATTTGTGGGATTAAGTGAAGGGGAGACGCTGTTAGATTATGCACAAAATCTACTATACAGTGAAGTGACGAGTGAAAAAACATTTGGTGCGAACATTTGGTTAAATTCACTAGACGTTCTCGATGTTAAAGAGTTGGTCGTGGAGCTTCTCACATGGATGGATGACGATACATTGCGCGAGACAGCAATTTCTACGATTCAAAACACCATCATTTCACGTCGTTTGCGCCAGAAAGAGTTGATTGAGGCATTTTTCAGTTCGTTATTGAAACGTGATGATGCATACAGTAAGCAGTGCTATGAAGAGACGACATACATCCTAGAGAATGGGATTGAGCCGGATTGAAACTTAATCTTGGAACGATTCGTAAATATGATTAACGAAAACACATGAGGGGGATTCGATGGTAGACCATGAAGTCAGACTAGAACAGATGTTGAAAGATGATGAAAAACGAAAGAAGCAATTGACCCTTCCGTTGATTGGGGCCATCGTCTTGACCTTCTTCTATATATGGACGACGAACGTCTTCTTGTTGTATGCTATGATTTTTTTCGGACAATTTCCTGCCTTATATAAATCATGGCACCGCAAGAAGTTATTACTGTCATTTAACGAAGACAAACGGTATCAACAACTCGTGCGATCTGAATTTTTATTGGGTCTTACCTCGCCATTACTTGTTCTCATACTGATTACCAGTGCGGAGCTTGAGTGGATTTCATTGTTCACTTTCGTTATCATTGCATTTATTGGAATCATAGTTCTGTTGATTCTCAGTTTTCCAATCGACCGCAAGCTAAAAGAAATCGATTCGTTACACGTGACGGGTGTTGAACTCGGTCATGTCCAGCTGCAACGGAAAAAACGAAAAAGTGAAGCGTGATGAATAAACAAGAACGCCTCCCCAAAATGGTGAAACAGGATCTCGATTCGCGAGGGGTCAGCGCGATATTTGGCATCATCGGTCTGTTTCTCCTTCTCGTTGTTTCGGTCATAAGAGGTATCACGGTGACGACGGTTGCCTTCTCTTTCCTCGTGACCCAACTGCCGATGCTCTATCAAGCATGGCGACGGATGGAGTTGTTACGTACATTTAACGAAGACGAGGAATACCAACGTCTCGTTCGTCGAGAATTTCAAATCATCGTCGCCATGTTTGGATCACTTGGTGTATTTACTTTCCTCACGTGGTTCGTATTGGATTCGATGCAGGAACTACTCGGTGTCGCATTGATTGGCATCATTCCGCTCCTCATCTTGTACGTGTCGATGGACCGGAAACTACGTGAAGCGGACCCGGAGCACGTGACGAATCGGGAATTACGACGCGCACATCGTGAACAATAAAACTCAGCCCTGACACACGTCAGGGCTGAGTTTTATTATGAGAACATGGAAATGAGAAAGCCGCAGACGACCATGCCGATTGTATAGAATGTGAACCGGTATCGTTCCCAAAACGATTCATTCATCGTGTCACCGCTACA
Source organism: Exiguobacterium sp. s140 (assembly GCF_018617035.1). Classification (GTDB taxonomy): domain Bacteria; phylum Bacillota; class Bacilli; order Exiguobacteriales; family Exiguobacteriaceae; genus Exiguobacterium; species Exiguobacterium profundum. The sequence continues at coordinate 44,896 of NZ_JACSJK010000006.1, read as the reverse complement.
TCGTCAAGCGGCGTGTCAACCATCCGAACGAACGCTTCGTCCGGGTCGGTCGTTCCAGACTCGTCGAGCCAGTCTTGGAAGTCCCCTTCATACAAAACGCGTCCACCATGCAGGAAGATGACATGGGCATCAAGTTGAACCAAGTCATGTAACTGATGTGTGGAGATGAGACATGTCTTGCCCTCATCGACGAGTCGTTGCAGGCGGCGCATGATTTGAATGCGGGACGCCGGGTCGACCCCGCTCGTCGGCTCATCAAATAAATAGAGAGAACGTTTGATTGAAGATAAGAGCGTCACGAAGAGCCATTTCTTCTCCCCGACCGACATCTTCCCAAGCTTCATCGTCCATAGATGTTCGAACAGTTCTTGTTCGCGAGAAGTTGAAAGGTTATTCATATACGATTCGAGTTTCTTGAAGTCGGGACGTTGCGACAGACGTCCGATGAAATAGGCGAAGTCTTTCCCCGTCAACTCATGATGGTTGTACATGAGTTGTGTCAAATAGAGCATGTCCGTCGTCGGAACGAGTTCGAGTGATGTCTTGTCGACCGGAAGTGCCCCGGTCATACAATCAAACAGGGTCGTCTTCCCAGCACCATTTTGTCCAATCAAAACGTTCAGTTTATTCGATTGCAGTGTGAACGAGACATCATCGAGAACAGGACGTGCCGCTTTCGGATAGCGATAAGTGAGTTGGTTTACGTGCATAAGAACCTCCTAGCGTGTGATGAGTGAGACGAGACTGAAGCGTTTCAACGCAATCGCGCCGATGATGAAATACCCAAGTACAGAGAGGCCTGTCGCCCATACTCCGAACGAGAGCTCGACTTGAGTCGTCAGATGCAGCAACCCGAGCGCGAATTCGTGAAGCGCGTAGAACGGGTTGAGGAAGCTGAACCATTGATCAGGTGACTTGATCGCCAGTAAAAAGAGTGGGAACATCAGTATGTTCGCGAACGTCCCGAGACTCGATACTTTCACTGGAAGTGTCGTGATGGCGACACTGGCAACCGCGAACGGGATACTGCCAATCAATACGAGTAGAGACGTTGCAATCAACTTGAACGAAAAGAACCCGTGTACGAGCGTGACGACCGTTGTGAATAAAGTTAAGCTGATGGAGGCGAATAAGAGTTGCGCCAAGATGACGGCGATGACATATGTCAGTTTGTTGCCTGAGATCATCACGTACGTTTTCATCAGTCCGTATTCACGCATACGAGCGAGTTCGATGCCGACACCGTTCACATATGTAGCAAGAATAATATACACCCAGAAATAAGAGAGCCCTGGGTAGTATTCCGCTGTCGTTGCTTGGCGAATATCTGAAGATGACTGCGTCAAGGCGATTATGAGTGGGATTAAGAATGTCCAGATGAATGGAATCTTATCCGTGACGACAACTTTGGCATACATAAAGAAATAACTTGTGATTTGATGCATCCTGTTCCTCCGCTTGTCTATTTGATTGTTTGTATCGTTGCACAATATACGGAAGGTTATTGGAAAAAGTTTCAAAAAAATAATCCCTCATTGAACATGAGGGATAAAAGAATCACTTCACTTTGTCACGTTTCGCAATCTTGTCGCTCACTTGCTGACCGCTCAACGTCACCATCGGCATGCCACCGCCCGGATTGACGGTTCCCCCGACAAAGTAGAGGTTATGATAGAGTTCGCTCTGCTTCTTATGCTTGAAGCCACCGTTCCGATTCTTGTCGGCGACCGTTCCATAAATGGCACCTCGGTCCGATCCGTACGTCCGCTCGATATCATGAGGCGTCCATACGTCACGCGTCACCGTATGTTCACGCAAACCATCGAGACCCATTCGTTCCAATTTGTCGAGTACACGTTCTTCAAAAGTGGCGTACTCTTCTTCCGTGAACGGCACATTCTGAATATACGGAATGTGTGGCAAGATTTTGATGTTCTCATGTCCTGGTGGCGCTTGGGTCGGGTCGGTCTTGTTGACGTTGACGAGGTAAATCGTCGGGTCGTCCGGAAGTTCATGTTTCTCAAAAATTTTATCCATCTGTTCATGCAAATTTTCGGAGAAGAAGAAGTTATGGTGCGCGAGTTGAGGATAGGCTTTCTTCACCCCGAGATGGAGGACGAATCCGGAGCTCGCCGGTTCATATTTATCGACGAGTTTGTCGACGTACTGTTTGTCCGCGTCGACCATCTTCTGATAGAACGGGATGACTTCCATGTTCGAGACGAAATAATCAGCGGAACGAAGACGTCCGTCTTCGAGCTCGATGGCGGTCACTTTCTCATTCACCGTATGTGCACGAACCACGCCTTCTCCGGTATGTAGCTTCACACCGATCTCTTCGGCGAGCTTCGTCAAGCCTTCCGCGAGCTTATGGGTGCCGCCTTCGACATACCAACAGCCTTGGGCATATTGCATGTAAATCATCATATTGAGGACGGCCGGTGCGTTATACGGAGACGACCCGACATATTTGACGTAATACGACAGCATATCACGAAGATGTGGATTGCTGATGCGCTTCTTGATGGCGCTATACATCGTCGACGTCAAATCGAATCCGAATAGGGTCGGGAAGATGCCCGTTTTCATGACGGCTTCTAATGGGGATTCAAACCCTTCGGCCAAGTATCCCTTCTCGGTCGTCTTATAGATGCGCGCTGCGTAATTCAGCAGTTCACGATATTCCTGCATGTCTTTTCGAGAGAGGGAAGGGTTTGCCCGCTGCATCTGTTCGAGGTCATGGTAAAGGTCGAGGACGGTATCGTCCGGGAAGAACGAGCGCCATTCGAGCTCAAGCCGCTGGATGGATACATAGTCTTCCATCCGTTTCCCACTTCCACGGAACAGTTTGTCGAAGATGTGAGGCATCGTTAAAATCGAGGGCCCGAGGTCGAAGCCGAATCCGTCTTGTTCGAGACGATTCACTTTCCCGCCGATGTGATCGTTCTTTTCATAGAGTGAGACGTCGTAACCTTTTTGAGCGAGTGAGATGGCCGCTGACAAGCCGCCGAGCCCTCCGCCGATGACGATGACCGACTTTTCCACTGATGGCATATATTCGCCGCCTTTCCGAAGTGTTATTTTCAAAAAACAGAATGAGTGCTACCTCTTCTATTCCCGTTTCCAAATGAAACGAACATGCTTTTACGGATTTGCCACATCCACAAAGATGTCATCCCTGAACCGACAAAAGTTATGTATAGTAAGGGAACAGAGACTGAACGAAAGTAGGAATCTAAGATGATCGTAAAAACAATCACGCTTCACTTTGCGAACGGCGATGAAATCACGATCCCGTTTGATGAGATTGAATCGTGTCGAATGCATGATATTCAAGACGGGATGCGTGTTGCGGCGGATGGACAATTGATCAAAGAAAAAGTGATGCATGGACTCGACCTCGTATTGAAGGATTCGGCGAATCAATTGGAATGGACTGGCGAGGGTGGACCGTTTGACCGCATCCTAGGTATGTCGGATTTACAACATCTCGCCTTCGAGTTTGAAGGGATGCGAGAAAAGTCATACCGCATCGCCTGGCATGATTTAGAGGCGGTGCAAAATGCTTACCAGACGACAACTGAAGAAAATGGGAACTTACACGTGCACGTTCGAGTTTCGTAAAAATAGCCTCTCGCAATATATGCGGGAGGCTTTATTCGTTTGACTTCACACCGCCGGCAACGAGTGGTCCTTCACAAGTGATCGTATAGATAATCCGGGCGATGTCTTCCGCTGTCTCTTCCGAAGACGGATTGTTCAACCACTCGTAGATGACGCCCATGTGCGCTGAAGACAGATAGGCGACGAGATATGGAGGTGGGACCATCATCTTATCCGGATTAAACAAGGTTACAGGCGAGCGCTGAAACAAGGCAGCTTGCATAAACTTTCGAAGTTTTGCCTGGAACGTCGGGTCTCCGTTCGGGCCGAGGAGTGGCTTCATGATGATTTGGTTGTCTTCGATGAAACGGATGAACGGAATGAGGTAATGATACGAGTTGTTGGTCCGTTCTTCTCCGAAGATGTGTGGCAACTGATGAATCAACTTCTGTTCAGCCTCTTCAAAGATCTCGTCGACGCATTTCTCCATCAACTCGAACTTATCCACATAGTGACTATAAAAGGTACCCCGATTGATGCCGGCCCGTTCAGTCAATTGCTTGACGGTGACGGCCTCAAATCCCTGCTCCTCAATAAGGCTGAAGAAGGCATCTTTGATCAACTTCTTCGTCCGGATGACGCGTAAATCGGTTTGTTCCATATTATTTCTCCTTTTCCTCAACACATTCATTGCATCTGTCGGAAAACCGACACGATGACCGATATTGACGATTGTTGCCAGAGTGAACGGGGTCTATACTGAACATATAAACCAACACGGTGTCGATTATCTTGAGTATACACGATGAGGCGCCGAAAAGGAGTGACAGAAATGAACATTCAACTGCAACGCGTCGACAAGTCATTCGGTGACCAACTCGCCATCGACAACATCGACTTCACCATCCCATCCGGAGAGATTTGCTGCTTGCTCGGACCATCTGGATCGGGGAAGACGACGCTCATCCGACTCATGATTGGCTCCCTTGCACCGGACAAAGGAAGTGTCCATATCGGCGAAACGAAGATGCCAAACATGGACATGCTCCAACAAATCGGATTTATGCCGCAGAACGATGGTTTGTACGAAGACTTGTCGGCCGAGGCGAACCTCGCCTTCTTCGGGTCGATTTATAAGTTAGAGAAAAAGGCGCTCCAAGAACGTATCACCGAAGTGCTCGACCTTGTCGATTTAACGAACGACCGGCATAAGCTCGTCCGCAATTTTTCAGGCGGGATGAAAAAACGTCTGTCACTAGCCATCGCCATCTTGCATAAGCCGGATGTGTTGTTTCTTGATGAACCGACGGTCGGAATTGACCCAATCTTACGTCGTCAAATCTGGGATCAGTTTCAGGTGATTCGGAGGGAAGGGACGACCATCATCGTCTCGACGCACGTCATGGATGAAGTGCTCGAGTGCGACCGTGCCGCGCTCGTCTACAACGGACGGTTGATCGCCTATGACCATGTGCAAGATTTGCTCGACCAGACCGAGAACGGTCGCGTCGAAGAACTGTTCTTGATTGCTGGAAAAGAGGAGGTGGGCGGTCATGCGTAACTTAGCGAAACGTGTCATCTTCCAAACGTTGAACGATAAACGAAGTGTGGCCTTGATCTTGATTGCACCGCTCCTCATTTTGACACTCGTCTACTTCTTACTCGGTGACTCGGATTACGTCCCGACTGTCGTTCTGGACGACAACGCACCCGAACAGCTCGTCGATGCGTTCGAAGACGAGACGCTCGAAGTGGAACAGGCCACGTTCGATGATCCAAAAGTATATATCGAAGACAATGAACATGTCGATGCCGTGTTTGAAATGAATCAAGAAGGAACGACCATCACGTTACGCGAACCTTCGACGAAGTCGTCGAAGGCGATTGGTGAGATTCAAGATGCGTTGGCGACGCTCAACCCTGCAGCTGAAATCGATACGTCATTCGTCTATGGGGAAGAGGACCAATCGACATTCGATTCGTTCGGCTTCGTCTTCCTATCCCTTTTCTCGTTCTTCTTCGTGTTCATCCTATCTGCGATGGCACTCGTCAAAGAACGGAGTGGCGGTACGCTCGAACGACTGTTGATGACTCCGATCAAACGAGGACAAGTCATTTTAGGATATACACTCGGGTACGGGATGTTTGCGGTCGTCCAGTCGATTTTCATCGTGCTCTATTCGATTTATGTGCTCGGTCTGTCTTCGCTCGGGAATATGGCGTGGGTCATGTTGACGATGCTACTCATGGCGGGTACGGCGGTGCTCTTCGGGGCGACCATCTCGGTGTTTGCCCGATCGGAACTACAAGTCGTACAGATGATTCCGTTCACCATCATCCCGCAAGTGTTCTTCTCGGGACTTATCCCGCTCGACTTGATTCCATATGGTCTCGGGAACTTGAGTTACATCATGCCAATCTTCTACGGAGCGACAGCGATCAAGGAAGTGATGGTCTACGGAAGTGGCTTCTCAGGAATCTGGGTGTATTTACTCGGTTTAATTTTCTATGCGGGGGTCTTGTATCTCTTGAACATGCGGGCGCTCGGGAAGTATCGGGGGCATTGAGTTATATAAACGTTAGCGAAGGCTGTGGTACTTATAGAGTGCCATGGCTTTTTGTTCATCCATAAAAAAGCACTCGGACCATTGTCCGAAATGCTCATTAGCGTTTGAGTAACAACATCACGCCGGTCACGAATAATGCGATTCCGCTCGCGAGTCTAACTTGTTTGCACGTCACGTTCTTTCACCCCTACATTTCCTCATCGTTTTGCTTTAGCGACACGTTTTGGTGTTTTCGACATTTCTTGATAAATCGAAAGAATCTCGGTCCCGTAATTTCCTTTCGGCTGCATGGCCCATTTTTGGTGAAGAGATGGCCACGTTTTCGCAGAGCCTCGCTTGACGAGATGGAAGCGTGGGTCGACTTGTTTCGTGTTCAGTGCATCGTTTGAAGCGTATGCTTTTAGATGCTGAATTTGAGCAGTCACCCCTTGTTGTGGGGAACGGAAAAAGTGACCTTTTACACCATTTCCAGTCGTCCCGATTCCAGAGTAGTTATGCTGCTTCGGAAGGACATCGCCACCGTAACGGAAATAACCGGTCTCTTTCAATGCTTGTGCGAATGCGACATCCCCACGAACACCTTCCTTAGCACCGATGATGACGAAGAGTTTCGCCAAATCTTCGACAGACGTTTTCGCGAGCCGGACATCACGAGGATTCTTCTTTTTTACGTAATCCGCCATTTGTTGCGGAGTTAAAGCCGATACTCCCATAATAGCACGATTCTGCTTCTTCGGGGCCGCCTCAACGATTGATGCGGTCGAGAGAAGAGAAGATGTGATCAGCAGAAATGCGATCATCAAGCTAAACACTTTTTTCATCATATGTACCCTCCTAAACGAATCCTATCCATTGAGAAATAATACCATATTAGGATTAAATTTTAATTTCAGATTTATTTATGAAGGGAATGAGAAATTAAAAAAACCGCTCTGAATTCAACATTCAAAGCGGCTTCTCAACATTTAATTCGCTTGTTTCAATTCTTCAACAGTTTCTACATTGTCATCGAACTTCCGTACATCCACGCGTTTCACGAAAAATGCTAAAACGAGTGCCAAGAGGTTCATCCCGAGTGCGACATAGAACGAATATTGAATCCCAGACAAGAGGGCTTGCTGAGTGATGGCGCCCATTGAGCTCTCTGTGAGTGTCGCAGGATCAATTCCGGTCATCAATGATTCAGCTTCCGTGCGTGTCACCGAGTTCATGATAGTGACGAGGACTGCCGTACCAATCGCACCAGATACTTGTTGGGCCGTGTTGTTGATGGCCGTTCCGTGCGGATTGAGGCGAGTCGGTAACTGGTTGAGTCCATTTGTCATGATCGGCATCATGACCATCGACATCCCGAACATACGCAATGTGTACGTTAAGACGATATACGTGTAGGTCGAGTCAAGTTGGACGTGAGCGAGCATGTACGTCGATACGGCGGTGATCGTCAATCCGGTAATTGCCAATAATTTTGGTCCGAATCGGTCAAACAGTTTACCTGTGATCGGCGACATGATTCCCATGATGATCGCACCAGGAAGAAGCATGAGCCCTGAATCGAGTGGGGAGATACCACGTACGCTTTGGACGTAAGCCGGTGCCAAAATCATACCGGAGAACATCGCGACCGCGTTGACCATCGCAATGACTGACGCGAGTGCGAACATCGGATGTTTGTAAGCACGCAAGTCGAGCAATGGTTTTTCCATATGGAGCTGGCGATAGATGAAGGCAATCAATGAGATGGCACCGATAATCATCGTCGCTAAGATAATTGGATTGTCCCAGCCATCCGAGCTTGCTGAACTGACACCGTATAAAATCCCACCAAATCCGAGCGTTGATAAAACAAGTGACAAGTAATCGAGTGACTGATCTTTGTTTTGGACCATGACGTTCTCCGCTTTCCAAACAGCGAGCACGAGACCGATGATGGCGAGCGGTAAAATCATTTCGAATAAGACGCGCCAGTCATAGTACTCGACGATATAACCCGAGAGTGTCGGTCCAATCGCAGGTGCCGAGATCATGACGAGCCCGAAGATTCCCATCGCCATTCCCCGTTTTTCACGAGGGAAGCTGACGAGCATGACGTTCATCAAGAGTGGTCCCATTGTCGAGGCTCCGACGGCTTGAATCATCCGACCGCTCAACAACCAGCCAAAGTTTGGCGAGAAGGCCGCGATAGCCGTACCGATGGCGAAGATGCTCATCGACGTAATGAACAAGCTTCGGTTTGAAAAACGAGTGATCAAATAGGCGGATGCCGGGACAAGAACACCTGTCACGAGCATAAAGCCGGTCGCAAGCCACTGTACGGTCGAGTAATCCGCGATTTCGAGGTCGACCATGATCGATGGGAGCGCGACGTTGAGTAATGAGTTGTTCAGGAATGCGATAAACGCACCCGCAAAGAGGACCGCCAACATGACGTAAGGCGGTTTCTTTTGGAATTCTGGTTTCATATGGATGGCTCCTTTATTTTCTAAATAGTTATGTGTTGGTAAGTGTCGATGAAATGATTTTATACCCGTTGTATAAATAAAGCAACCATTTTGTACTATTAGTCTAAAATGGTTTTCGGTGCTATAGTAAAGGTACAAACCAGACAGAACGGAGCCATGTAAGAATGAAAGAGAAAAAAAGAAAAGTCGCCGATATTGCCATGTCTCTCTTCATCGAAAATGGAGTGCAACACACATCGGTGCAAGAGATTATCGACCGTGCCAACATCTCCAAAGGGACGTTTTATAACTACTTCTCATCGAAGACGGATTGTGTCGCCAGTATCCTCGAGAACTTACGATATGATGCAGGGCAACGCCGGATTGAGATGCAGATGGGGCGCGATAAACGAGATCGTGACGTCTTCATCGAGCAAATCTCGATATTGATTCAATTGAACGAAGAACGGAATTTGCATGCGTTATTTGAATCGATCATGTCGTCAAACGAGAATGAATTGAAGAAACTTGTACTTCAACATCGCATTTATGAGATTGAATGGATTGCGATGCGTTTGACGGAAATTATCGGAGAGGCTGTCAGACCGTATTCGATGGAATTGACGGTGCTCTTCAACGGAATGTTGCAACATATCTTGTTCACGAACCGGATCACGAATGCCGCTTACTCTCCTCAAAAGGTCGTCCGAAGCTTATACACATATGTCGAATTGATTGCCGCTCGGATGATGGAGACAGGGGAGCACGTCTTGAACCCGGTCACGGTCGATCAAATGCGTGGGACGACAGATAAACATCTCATAACAATCGAGGAATTGATCGAGATGGCTGCTCGTATCGAAGAGCATGTCGACATGACGGAAGAACAGCGTGATTTGTTCGATGCGATTTCGTTCGAACTCAAACAAGAGCGTCTACGAAAAATCGTGTTAGAGCAATTGTTGAAACCGTTCCAGCGACTATTTAAAGGCGTGACGGACGAAACAGAGGTGCAAAAGTTTACGAATCTTGTGTGGTTGTATACGCGGACACATTAAGGACAAAAATTTCCCGATACAGTAATATAGAAGAAACAAGGAATGGAAGAAAGAATCAAAAAGTTTCCTCGAAAAAGAATTGATTCCTACAAATCCATACGCTACAATCAAATTACCGAAAGCGCTTTCGGGAAGAGGGGAATGACATGGGTACGATTTATGATTTAGCCAAAAAAACAGGATTCTCGATCACGACAGTGTCCAAAGCGTTGAACAATTACAAAGACGTGAGTGACAAGACGAGAGCGAAAATTCTTCAAGCCGCTGCTGAGATGGACTACTTGCCGAACGCACATGCCCAGTCGTTATCGACGAAAAAATCATGGGCGATTGGGGTCATGTTCTCAGAAGCGAATGAAGTCGGGATGAAACACCCGTTCTTCAACGGGATCATCGAAAGTTTTCGTCACGCGACAGAGGAGCAAGGCTACGATTTGATTTTCGCCTCGCGAAATCTACGCAATCGTGACATGAGTTACCTCGAACATTTTAAACACCGTGCGGTCGACGGCATCGTCGTCATCTGCTCGGACCGAATGGATGAGCAAGTTCAAGAGCTCATGCGAAGCGACATCCCGATCGTCGTCGTCGATATGGACAGCGCCAACTGTAGCGTCGTCTATTCCGATAACATCGAAGGGGCACGCCTCGCTGTGAATTATCTCTATGAACTCGGTCACCGAAAAATTGCCCACATCGCTGGGGATGAAACGATTGACGCCGGAGCGGCGCGAATCAAAGGATATGAACTTGCGATGCAAGAGCTGGACCTTCCGATTCGACCGGGCTACCTCGTCAACGCCGGTTTCTTCTCGGTTGAGGAAGGCAAGCAAGCGATGGAACGATTGCTTGAACTAGACGATCAACCGACTGCAGTCTTTGTGGCCGGGGATCAAATGGCAATCGGTGTAATCGAAGCCATTCACGAACACGGTCTTCATGTCCCGAATGACATCTCTGTCATCGGATATGATGACATTGAAATGATACAATACATCACGCCAAAACTGACCACGATTCGCCAAGATACGGACGAAATCGGAGAAGCGGCAGCAGAACTTTTACTTGAACAAATGACCGCGAAAGAGCGACTCACTGAACGTCGCGTCATTCCGGTACGCTTAGTCGAACGGGCATCCTGTGAACCGGTCAAACAGTGATTTATAGCCAATGATATTTCGAAGTCGCTCTCTTTTCTTCAGTGGATGGAGAAGGGAACGCGATTTCGAAAGTCATTTTTTAGAGAAAATCGAAACCGCTTTCGATAATTTTTAAACCTCTTCTTGCAAGCGCTTTCTACTATTACTTATAAAAAGGATGGGGACAACACATGCGTAAATTAGTCAGCTTACTTACACTCGGAGCACTTTCAGTTGGCGTCTTGAAGTCCATGACGATAACCGGATCGACTACGTCCGCCAGCACCTCGAAGCCGTCTCCGATTTGAACGATGAAGGCATGAACATTCAAGGCTACTACCTCTGGTCGCTCATGGATAACTTCGAATGGAGCTTCGGTTATGAGAAGCGCTTCGGCATCCTCTATATCGACTTCGAGACACAGGAGCGCATCTGGAAAGACAGCGCGAAGTGGTATGCCGGTGTCATCGCCGACCATAAAGCCAAACACGCAGATAGCGTCGAGGCGTAACATGCATCCATCCCTGCCGCTACGGGGATGGATTTTTTGTGTGGAATGCTATCTTTTTGGGAACGAGGATAGGGGAGGGATGTTCTATGAAACGTGAGTTTGCGACATACGAAGTGACGGGATATGACGACCTTGGGAAAATCAAATTCGTTCATTTGAGAGAAGGCGAGTTCGTGTTGCCCGTTGAGATCAAGGGAGATGACTTACGAAAAATCAAGAAAATGATGGAGCTCAATCCAGGTGTGACCGTGATTATTCATGCGGCGATTGACCAGAGGCGGATGCGGTTGCTTGAAGTGGAGGGCTATTCGCTCCGGAAAGAGGATACGTAAAACGCTAGCACTGAAAAAGGGCTGGCGTTTGTTTACATAGATTGGGCAACGAAACACCAGGATAAATCTCACGATTCACTCGTGATGACGCACAAAAGTCACCGACCATGAAACGGTTCGGTGACTTTGTTGGATTGACTGATGCGTTTGACTCGTTTCAATATGTCCCGTTTCGGTAAATTCGGGTAATCATGCTGGATGCGTTCGACGCAGGACACGATTGTTTCGGTTCGTAACAGGTGGATGATCTGCTGATCGATTGAATCAAGTTCAAGAGGTACGTCTTCTTTCGAATTCTCACGATTTAGCCAAAATGATGCACCGAATAAGTGTACGAATACAATCGCCATTACGGTGAGCGTCGATAAATCGATAGACGGAAAGAGTGTCAGTACGACGTATAGACTGATTCCGCTCACTGTTCCGTGAAGAATGGTGTCGATTAGACGCGGTATGTTCGAATGAACAAACGAGCGTAATGCTCCCGTTAACGCATCAACGAACAAACTGAGGATTGTCGACAATAGATAGAAACAACCGAGCATCGCAAGAGTCGATAAGATTCGGAACGGTGTGTCTTCAAGCAGATAGATGAGAATCAAATCGACGGCAAGTAGCGGGGCGAGTGCGAGTGTTAAAATCAATGCGCCCCAACCGAGTCCAGTCACAGCCTTCATGAGACATGTGCACGATATCGTCCGAGTGCGATGATGGCACAGAAGAGACAGACTGTATGGATCACGATTCCGATGAGCATGGCATACGGCAAGATCGATTGGAAGCCAAGACCGAATGCAAGGGCGGCGCTCGATAGGATCAGAAAGCTCGGCGTATAATTTCGGACGGTTGTTTTCTGCTTCTTCGCATGTACCATAAAGTATCCCGCAATGAGTAAAAAGACAGGAAACAACAGGATGGGGTAGACCGATTGAAGCGCCAATCCGAGTAATCCGGACAGACCAGCGATAACGGCGAATATAGAAGGGTAATAAGCTTTCAAATTTCCAACTCCTTAACTCTTTTCCCTAAATATAACAGCCCTCCTCATTGCTGAGAAGGGCTGTCGTTTTTGTTTCAGGCATATCTCTTCCATTCGTCAATTGTTGAAAAAAGTCGAACGATTCATTGCGAGAATATTCGGAAAATGTGAAACAATAATAAGAAATTATACGTATAAGGGAGATAGATGCTTTATAGAAAGGGTGTTTGTTAAGTGAACAATCAAAATCGTTTCGTACAAGAGGAGACATGGTGGAAGTCACCACTTCGAATAAAATATACCTCGTTTGCGTTCATACTCATAGCGCTTGCTGTGTCGTACTTCGAAGGTAATGTAGGGCTGACAGTTCCACTCATTGTTGTCGGGATCGCGATGATTGGGATAGACGTTAGCAAGTATCAGAAACAACGTACGCATGTAAGCGGAAAAACCAAAGTGAAATCTCTTAAATGGGAGCTCATATATGACTTAGTGGATTCTGCAATTCTTATTGTAATAACCGTGACGCTCCTTTTTATGAAAGTTGACACATTGACAATTTTTGTTGTTCTCACCTTGTGGATGGTGTTCGGTCAAACTTTCCAAAGACAGTTTGGAGAACGCATGCCTTTGGTGGATCAATCCGAGAAACAACGGTTGATGAGATGAATGAACGCATAATGCAAGAAAAAGCATGGAAGCGTTTATTCGACCAATGGATATTCGGCTTGTTTGGAACATTTGTAGTGCTGATGTTACCAATCAGTTTATTAACAGATGATCTTACGTGGGGCGTGCTGTATATCGCCTGTACGCTCATTCCGCTGAACATCTTATATGTGAAGCGTTATCGAATGCGCCTGAGGTTTCAACCAGAATTGAAAGGATTGTATCGTCGTCAACTCGTTCGGGACGGGATCAACAGTGCTGCCTTTTTCCTCGCGTTGAATCATCAATTATTGTTCGCCTCAAACGTGGCGTATATGGGTGTCACGATATTCATCAGTGGTGCAATGCTATTGACGTTGAACGTGAACAAACAAACGAAACAACAAGATATGGAGTATATACATTTCGACAAGGAGGCGATATAGGTGGAGCACGACGTAAAGTGGATGCGACGAATGCGAGGTTATGCCGTACCCATTTTGATTCTTTATGTCACGGCCATTATTGTCGCTCTCTTATTAGAGAAAATGTGGCTCATCCCCGTCATGGCGTCGGTCTCTATGATCATCGTCGTGATGGGCTATCAAGAGATGCGTATCATGTGGCGAATGACAAAACATCCGAAAGCTCATCGAATGCTTATATTCCAATACGTATTCGAATGGGTGGATGCGATTTTGTTGACGGCGCTCATGGTGACACTTCTGACAGCGGAAGATTTTGGTCTCGTGATAGGTCTCTTTTTTGGGATATGGGGAGTACTCAGTCCGATTCGGCAGAAGTGGTTCACGAAGCAACTTAAACAAATCGATCCGGAATTACCGACGTATGAGGAAGTGATTGAAGGGAGTGTCGCACATGAATCGTCAAGTTGAACTTAAAGTCGCGCATGCTAAACAATTTGATCGATTCTTTGGCTGGCCGGTACTCGTCATATTCCTCATTTCGTTCATCACCATGTTACGGATACAGGCGACGTGGGTCATCCCGGTCATGTTGGTCGTATCCATTGGCATGGCTTATAAAGGATATATGGAATATCGAGTCATTCGCCCTTTTGCCGAACATCAAAACGTCGTTCGGGTGTTGCGATATCGACTCGTTGACTGTTGGATTAGTGCTGTTTCGTTATTTGTGCTCTTCATCCCGATGTATGTGAACGAAGATGCCTTCATCCTGACCGGTGGGATCGTCGCCCTTTGGGGGTTGACGAAATCGTATCGAGAGAAGAAGTGGGAAGAGCGAATCCATACGCATCAGTCAGGATTACCAACGTATGAAGCGATACTAGAAAGCGAGGGAGCCATATGGAACCATCACCAAAAGTAAAAGCGCAAATCGACACGATTCTAAAAGTAGACCGCTTGACTAAATGGGGTGTCGGCATCATCGGAATCGGACTCGTCGTCAGTTTTTTGATTTATGCCTCGTATTGGACACTCTCAGATGGTGTCGTCACGGGAACATTATATGCGGTGCTCGCCGCAATCTTAACAGGTATTTTTATCCAATATCGGATGTGGTTGCGCTTTGTGACGAATCAGACGGCACGTAACCTCTTATCGTTCAAGATGATGGCACATACGCTCGCTTTGACGGGTGTCGGGATTTACGGACTCTTTTACTTCACGAGTGAAACGACAGGTCCACAATCGTTCCGTATGTTCCTCCTTTCGCAACTGACGTTTTTCGGGATTGAATACTTGGCGAAGCGGTTCGACCGCGTCATTCAGTCTTACGATGAAAACTATTTGACGGATCAAGATTTAAAAGAAATTCGTGAGGTCCGTGAATACGAGAAGGAGCAACGTCGTGAACAAGCGTGATCAGATGAGAGAGCTTGTCAGAGTGGAAACTGAAAAGAATGGAGTCTTCACTTTTCTGTCGTGGATGATCTGTATTGTGCTGTTTGTTGCGACTGAAAAAGGATGGGTGTCAGCAGGAACTGTTCTTTTGATTGGTCAATTTGCGGGTCTATTTGCGATTAAAAAATCTTGGAAGAAAGAAACGATTCAATTGAAGTATTTAACGAATCGAGACGCCAAACGTCACATACACTTGATGTCGATTTTTAATTTTTTGACGTTCCCGATTTTGCTCATCCTCATGTTCGGATGGGTAACGAAACAAATTGAGACACCTTACTTTATTGGGTTGATGGTCACTGGAGGTGTCATATCCGTCATCGGTCATAAATGGTACGAGCGATATATGGTTCGTCTTGATGAGAACTACGTCACGGAACGTGAATTAAGAGAAGAACAAAAATGGGGGGGCGCGTGACTCACTCGAGAAAGTAGGAAGATGAAGTGAGGATTGCGACATATAATATTTGGAATCATGACACGTCATGGCAAAAACGAATCGATGCGATTTGCCAAGAAGTGAAACGAATCGACGCGGATTTGATTGCACTGCAAGAAGTCTGTTCTTATGAAAAAGGCAGTGTGGCTCATGACATTGCGAAAGCGACGGGTTATCCGTACTGCGTCTTTCATCCTTATCCCGACTCACCGGACGAAGGACTCGCTTTTTTGAGTAAAGTCCCTTTTTCTTCAGTTGAAGCGATTTGGGAAGAGGATGTGGAAGAGTCAAACTTTTGTGCGACCCGAGTGACGCTTACGTTCGGCGGTCAGGAATGGGGCATCACGAATGTGCATCTGAACTGGCACTCTTCTTCGATTCGAGAATGCCAGATGAAAGTGGTACGAGACTGGTTAAGCAAGGGGCGCCAAAAGACGATTGAAGTGTTGTGTGGAGATTTCAATGATCATCCTCGATCGAATATCTATGATGATGTATCAGATGCAGGGTGGCTGGACGTGACGACGTTTGTTGGCGAAGAGGCACGCCCGACGTTAGACGTAAAGCACAATCCATACTTGCAATCTTCTCATCTCGAGCAGTCTGAACGATATGATTGGATTCTGTTCCGTTCGGAATGGAGTGAACTCGAGGTTCAGCATGTCGATGTATTCGGCGACATGCGGACGAGTAGGGATGTTGTACCGAGTGATCATTATGGTGTGGTGGTCGACTTTACCGTGAAATAATGAGGAGGATGTGCGATTGCGCATCCTCTTTTTATTTGAATAATCGAGCGATGAATCCTGCGCATGCTAGGAACGGTATGACGAAAAGGAGCCCGAGCCATTGATCGCGCCAAACAACAAACCAGAAAGCAGCTTGCAGACATAGGATGCCGACTGCGGCAAAAATCACGAAAAGAATGCTTTCTTACGGGTGGAGCGGTCACCCCACCATTCCTTGAAATAAGGGAAACTGCAGAGAAAAGCCATAGCCATAAAGAAAATCGCAGGAAACAACATGACATCCCCTAACGTGCTATTGCCTTCAAATTCGAGCCACCTGGATAAGACGGATAACAGAATGCCGATCAATAGGAAGATTCCACCCATGTGTTTCCCCTCGTTTCTTTACTCGTTACTTGTATCATGCCCGTTCTCTCCTTACTCGAAAACCTGATACATTGATGGCATTTTAGTGAAAGTGGTGACTTTTACATGAACGGTAAAAAAGTATTTAGCGACTACTTTAACAATTTCTCTATCCAACACGCCTTGTACTCGATAGCATGAAAGCGTATCTGGAGAAACGGCTAGATATGAAGTGGAAGCGCCAGAACTCTGCGGAGTTGACGAGGACGAAGGTGATCGAGATTTCGGCGGATGCCTTCCAGTCGCGTGTCACGACTGAGAGAGTCTTGATAAAACGTTCGGGTGACCGGACGGACAAAGCGAGACTTGATGACATTACTCTAAAAAGCCCGTTTCCTTTTTCGAGAAATCGAAGAATAGAGGAGATTTGTTTATGTGTGGAATCGTAGGAATGATCGGACAAGTGGGAACGAAAGAGATTTTATTGAAAGGTCTCGAAAAACTTGAATATCGTGGTTATGACTCAGCAGGAATTGCCTTAGTCGGCGAGGACGTTCGTACGTTCAAAGAAGTAGGACGAATTCAAGCACTTCGTGACATCGTACCGGCGGACGCCGAAGGGACAATTGGAATCGGTCATACGCGTTGGGCGACACACGGGGTACCGAGTGTACCGAACGCCCACCCGCATCAGAGCACGACAGGACGTTTCACGCTCGTGCACAACGGCGTGATCGAGAACGACGAACAATTGAAAGCCACGCTCGACGTCCCGTTCCTTTCGGAGACGGACACGGAAGTCATCGTCCAGCTCATGGAGAAACACTTCGTCGAGCTCGGCGACGTCGAGGCGGCGTTCCGCAAGACGCTCTCGGACCTCCACGGTTCGTATGCGATCGCGATGATCGACTCAGAGGACAAAGAGCGCCTCTATATCGGGAAGAACAAGTCACCACTCCTCGTCGGACTCGGTGACGGCACGTTCAACGTCGTCGCATCAGACGCGATGGCGATGCTCCAGGTGACAGACCAGTACCTCGAGCTCCACGACGGTGAAATCGTCATCCTCACACATGAGTCGGCGACAATCAAAACGCTCGACGGTGACGTGCTCGAACGCGCGCCATACACGGCTGAGATCGATGCGTCAGATATCGAGAAGGGCACGTACGCGCACTACATGTTGAAAGAGATGGACGAGCAACCGGCCGTCATCCGCAACATCATCCAGCATTACCAGAACGAGAACGGCGACATCGAACTCACGGAAGGCGTGCGTGAGCTCGTGTCAGAAGCGGACCGGATCTATATCGTCGCATGTGGGACGAGCTATAACGCGGGACTCGTCGGAAAAGACATTTTAGAACGCATCGCTGGCATTCCGACAGAAGTGCACGTTTCTTCTGAATTCGGCTACAACATGCCGCTCTTAAGTGAACGTCCGTTGTTCGTCTTCTTATCACAATCCGGTGAGACAGCGGACAGCCGTGCCGTACTCGTCGAAGTGAAGAAACGCGGATACAAAGCGCTCACCATGACGAATGTACCGGGATCGACGCTCTCACGCGAAGCGAATGAGACGATGCTCCTCCATGCAGGACCAGAGATCGCGGTCGCCTCGACGAAAGCGTACACGGCGCAAATCGCCGTCCTCGCGATTCTCGCGTATGACATCGCTCGTG
This sequence comes from Exiguobacterium sp. s140, assembly GCF_018617035.1. GTDB lineage: Bacteria > Bacillota > Bacilli > Exiguobacteriales > Exiguobacteriaceae > Exiguobacterium > Exiguobacterium profundum. The sequence goes on along the minus strand of NZ_JACSJK010000006.1, from coordinate 26,517 downwards.
CGACAGGGAAAGAATTGCCGTTTGATCTCATGCCGGAGCTTGCCCGAGTTGCGACCATCATGGACTCGATCATGGCGCAAAAAGAGTTGTTCGAAGACCTTGCGGAACGTTATTTGAAAACGACACCTAACACGTTCTTCATCGGTCGTGGGCTTGACGCATCTGTCTGTCTCGAAGGAGCGCTCAAAGTAAAAGAGATTTCGTATATCCAAGCGGAAGGGTACCCAGGTGGGGAACTGAAGCATGGGTCGATTGCCTTGATTGAAGACGGGACACCGGTCATCGCGCTCATCTCACAACCGAAGACGAACTTGAATATTCGTGGAAATGTTAAAGAGGTCGTCGCCCGTGGCGCGAACGCCTGTATCATCTCCATGCAAGGCGTGGAACATGAGAATGATGACTTCATTTTGCCGCACGTCGAGCCACTCTTGGCACCGCTCATCAACGTATTGCCGGTTCAATTGATGGCATATTACGCGGCACTCGCTCGTGGATGTGACGTGGACAAGCCACGGAACTTGGCGAAATCGGTGACAGTGGAATAAACTGAACATAGTGTAAGGCACCTTTCTTCAGGAGAGGTGCTTTTTACTGCTTGCCGATATCTTTGCCAACAAGCAAAATAGTAGGAGAAGTAAGCGGTTCCAACTTATGATTAGATAAAGATAAGCGATGAAAGAAGGGCTGACATGAACGTATACATTGCTTGCCATAGCGGGTTTGTGACAAGTGCGATGGCGGCGAAGTTGTTCGCACAGGCAAGCAAGGGGCGCTTGCTTTGTACGATTACGCACGGAACGATTCAAAACATCCCGAACGAGGTGGATTTGATTCTCTATCAGGAAGGGGCGACCCCGGTCACCCATCCGACCGCACGTGTCCGGTCAGTCCGACAACTCCTGTCGCTCGAGGAATACCGACTACTTGTCGAAGAATGGATGGATGAGCATGAGACATGAGTGGACCGCGCGAGAGCGGTCGATTTTACTACACTTATTGGCAACTGAGACATCGACACCGCTCGCCGAAATCGCGCAAGCGGTGAATTTGTCTGAGCGCACGATTCAACGAGAACGACAATTACTTGAAGGCATCTTAAAAGAGTTCGAACTCGAACTCGCTTGGCAACGCGGTCATGGACTGAGCCTGGTCGGCAAACCATCTGCGAAGCAACAGTTACGAGAAGACCTCATCTTATCCGCAGAAGCGATCCCGACGAGCGAGGACCGCTTATTTGAGCTGGCGTGGCGTCTCTTGTTCGAGAACGATACGCTTAAATTGCAGGCGGTCGCCAAACAGATGCACGTCTCGCCGAGTACGTTGACACAAGACCTAGAGAAATTGGATCGATGGTTCGAAGAGTATCATTTAGAAGTTGAACGGAAAAAAGGTGTTGGGGCTAGAGTGCTCGGTTATGAGTCCGAGAAGCGTAAGCTACTCATCAACGCTCTGCTTGCCCACTGGGACACGCTCGCATTTTATCGCTTCGTCCGTGGAGAAGACGACTACATTCCTGCTTTTTTAAAGATGGTACCATGCGAGGAGATGCTTGAAGGTCTTCGAGACGGTTATGATTATTTGAAATCCCTTTCGTTTGAGCGGATGGACGACCGCACCATCATGCGAGTCACGTTCGCTTACGGCGTGCAACAAGAGCGGTTAGCGTCTGGATTCTTTTTAGAGATGTATACGAAAGGACGGTCCGAGGACTATCTGAAAGTCGCCACCGATATGGAAGCGGCTCTCGGTATCACTTACTCGATGGCGGAACGCGTCTGGTTCGCGGAAGAGGCGAATCGTCTGCGCTCAATTAAAGATCAAATGAAAGAAGACGAGGAAGAACGCTGGATCATGCAGATTCGGGTGCATAAACTGATTCATCACGTCTCGCTCATCTACGGGTTTACCTTTACGGATGACGCGGCTCTCGAACGAGGACTGCTTGCTCACATCCTCTCGAGTATGAATACGCAGGCGCTACCAGAGACGAGTACGGTCAAGCCCCACATCGACCGCGACTATCCGGGACTTCGTTCGGCGATTCAACAGGCCGCCGACATCGTCTTTGGGACGAATACGTTCTCCGAAGAAGAAACGGTTTTTTGGGCGATGCACTTTGCGGCAGCACTCGTCAAACCGGTGCGCCGCCGCGAATATCGGGCGCTCGTCATCTGTTCGGCCGGACTCGGTTCGTCGAAGATGCTCGTCAATCGGGTACGCCAAGAGTTCCCAGAGATGCAAGACGTCGTCAACTCATCACTTTTCGGACTCGAACAGCACCGACTTGAGGAATATGATGTCATCTTGTCGACGGTGCCATTACCACCACTCTCGGTACCGACATTGATTGTCAATCCGTTGTTGACGAGTGAAGAAGTACAGCGCGTCCGTCATCTTTTACTATCTTTACCGCAATCCTTTCAGACACTCGCAACGAAGCCGCGTTCAACGATGCTTGATTTCGCAGAACTCGGGGAATTGGTCGAGACGTTCGAGCGGATGGATGACCAGTTCGATTTGGTCACGCTCAATAATACGGATCGTTTAGAAGATATCTTGCTTGATATCGGTACACATTTAGAAGAATGTGACCTCGTACAAAGCGGAATTCAGCTCTCTGCCCAACTGCTTCGTCGTCACGAGGTCGCGGGCCTTGGGGTGCCTGGTACGAAACTGGCGTTATTCCACGGACGACATGCCTCGATTGAGAAGGCGAGTGTGTTTGCGTTTGATTTAACGACATCGATCCCACTCCTTATGATGGATCAGTCGACCGAACCGGTGACACGTCTTCTTGTCTTGCTGGCACCGGAAGAAGCACGTGACGTCGAGCTTCAGTTCCTAAGTGCGATCAGCGGGTCGCTCATTGAGAGTGAGGAGCATATGCGTCTTTATAGCACGGGAACGAAAGAAGATCTTCGTTTACTCCTACACGAATGCATGAAGAAAATGATTCATGAGACGTTGTACGAAAAATGACCGAACCATGGTCATTTTTTTGTTTGGCACAAAATGTTGCCAAAGTGTGAACTGGATTGAATTGAGAAAGCGCTTACTCCAGGCATACAATACAGGTGTAGAGCACAAACCGGTTAGCTACACTACACATTCAACCTTTCACATTTAAACGACTGGAGGTTTTATACATGGCGAATACGCAAGCAAGCTCGGGCGGGGTCCGAGTCAAAGTACAACGGTTCGGTAGTTTCCTCAGTGGGATGGTCATGCCGAACATCGGCGCCTTCATTGCCTGGGGGATTATCACAGCACTCTTCATTCCAACAGGATGGTGGCCAAACGAAAAATTAGCAGAACTCGTTGGTCCAACAATCACGTATCTCTTACCATTACTCATCGGTTTCACTGGTGGTAAATTACTTCATGACGTACGAGGCGGTGTCGTCGGGGCACTCGCCACGATGGGGGTCATCGTCGGTACCGACATTCCGATGTTCCTCGGTGCGATGATCATGGGTCCACTCGGTGGTTATGTCATCCGCCAAGTCGACCGTGCCCTTGAAGGCAAAGTTAAAGCGGGATTTGAAATGCTCGTCAACAACTTCTCAGTTGGAATCATCGGTGGTCTTCTCATGCTTGGAGGATTTGAAATCTTTGGTCCGATCATGAGTGCCCTCGATAAAGTCATGGCGGCAGGTGTTGACTGGATCGTCGGCGCGAAATTGCTTCCGATTGCGAGTCTGTTCATCGAACCGGCAAAAGTTCTCTTCTTGAACAACGCCATCAACCACGGGATCTTGAGTCCGCTTGGTGTCGATCAAGTCGCAGACGCTGGAAAGTCCGTTCTCTTCTTACTTGAAGCAAACCCAGGACCAGGTCTTGGATTACTTCTCGCCTATATGTTCTTCGCCAAAGGTGCAGCGAAACGTACGGCACCGGGTGCAGCCATCATTCACTTCCTTGGTGGGATTCACGAGATTTACTTCCCATACGTATTGATGAAGCCGGTCTTGATCCTTGCGATGATCGCAGGGGGCGCAACAGGGATCTTCACGTTCGTACTCTTTGATGTCGGTCTCGTCGCACCTGCTTCACCAGGTAGTATCTTTGCCATTCTTGCGATGGCGTCACGCGGTTCATATCTCGGACTCGTGGCAGGGATTCTCTTGTCAGCAGCGGTCACGTTCGCTGTGGCTAGTGTTATCTTGAAATCGAGCGCAGCAGAGGAAGTATCACTCGAAGAAGCGACACAAAACGTGAGTGCGATGAAAGGTAAACAGTCTTACGCATCGGCTCTCGTGACAGATCGTCTTGATAAAGTCGACCATATCATCTTCGCTTGTGACGCTGGAATGGGATCGAGTGCCATGGGAGCATCGGTTCTCCGGAACAAGGTCAACAAAGCGAACTTGCCAATCAAAGTGACGAACACGTCCATCAGCAACTTGCCGAAAGATGCTCAGTTCGTCATCACACACGAAGATTTGACGGAGCGTGCGGAAGCGCAAGCACCGAATGCGATTCATCGTTCGGTCACGAACTTCTTGAACGCCGATTACTATGACCAATTGGTAGAAGAAATTAAAGCGGAACGCAGCAAAATTTCTTGAACTCAGAACAGATAGAGATACGGTTTAGCCATTAGGAGGAAATCAAAATGCCATTCATTCAAACAGAGATGATTCGACTTAACCAAACATTCGCAACGACAGAGGAAGCGATCACAGCAGCCGGAGCCGTCCTACAAGACGCCGGCTGTGTGACGCCGGAGTATGTAGAAGCGATGCATGAACGTCAAGAGATCGCAAACGTCTATATCGGAAATCACGTCGCCATTCCACACGGTACAGAAGCAGCGAAATCAGCGGTTCAGAAGACGGGGATCTCGTTCCTGCAAGTACCAGACGGGGTCGACTTTGGGGGTCAAACGGCCAAACTCGTCATCGGAATTGCAGGCGTGAATGATGAACATTTAGAGCTCCTATCGCAAATCGCGATTCTCTGCTCAGACGAAAGCAATGTAGAGCGCCTTGTTCAGGCGAAAACGAAGGAAGAAATCTTGGCGCTCTTTATGGAAGAGGTGGCGTAAATGAAAGCTGTTCACTTTGGGGCAGGAAACATCGGACGAGGCTTTATCGGATTATTGCTCAACCAAAGCGGTTACGAGGTGACGTTTGTCGACATCAATGATACGGTCATCGAAGCGCTTGAGGCAAAACGTCATTATGAGGTCGGGTTCGCAGAAGACGGCGTCGATCGTATCGTCGTCGACCGTGTTCGCGGTGTCAACAGTTTAAAAGAACCGGCTCGTGTCGTGGAATTGATTGCAGAAGCAGATCTCGTGACGACGGCTGTCGGACCGTCACTCCTCTCAAAAGTGGCACCCTTGATCAGTGAAGGACTTCGTGCTCGTGAAGTCGAGGATGCACCGGTCTATGTCATCGCATGTGAGAACATGATTGGTGGGAGTGCAATTCTTCGCCAAAAAGTAGAGGCGTGTGGTGGTGTCGGGGAGGCGAATGTCTTCTTCCCGAACGCAGCAGTCGACCGCATCGTCCCGCTACAACAACATGAGGATCCGCTTTACGTGGAAGTCGAGACGTTCCATGAATGGGTCATCGAGACACAAGGGCTCAACGAACAACCACCGATTCAAGGTGTGACATGGGTTGAAGAAATCGGACCGTATATCGAACGAAAATTATTCACGGTCAATACGGGACATGCCATCGCCTCTTATATCGGCTCGTTGTTCGGGAAGGCAACGATTGACGAGGCGCTGAAGGATCGTCGCGTCCGTCAAGTCGTCCAAGGCGCATTATATGAGACAGGTTGGTTATTGCTTGAGAAATACGGATTCGAGGCGAAAGAGCATAGCCAATACATTCAAAAAATCATCAAGCGCTTTGAAAATCCGAAACTGAAGGATGAAGTGTCACGCGTGGCGCGTTCGCCGATTCGCAAACTTGGACCGAGCGACCGTCTCGTCAAACCGGCACGCGAATTGATGGATAACGGCATCGAGCCAAACGAACTCGCTTACGGGATTGCAGCAGCCCTTCATTACTACAACCCGGAGGACTCGGAATCGTCGGAGCTGAATTTGTCGATCGAAGAACACGGCATCTCGTCAACGATTGAAAAATACCTTCATCTTCATGAAGGGGACACGTTGACTCAGTTGATTCTTGATCAATATCATTTGATTCGGGAAGAAGAAAAAGAACGTGTGTCTTAATCAAAAATCGCTTCTGTCACCTGACAGAAGCGATTTTTTAGTGTTTCCCGAATTCGAGATAGGTCGTTGTTTGTTTTACGTGAAGTGGAACGTCTGTCTCAGACAACGGAAGACTGAAGTAGTAGCCTTGTACGTAGTCACATGATTCCTTGAGTAACCATTCGAGTTGAGCGGATGTTTCCACACCTTCCATGAGAACTTTCATACCAAGGTTGTGACCGAGTTGAATCATCGAGCGGACGATGGCCTCTTGATTGCGGTCGGTGAACAGGTTCTCGATAAACGACCGATCGATTTTCAGCACTTGCACAGGAAGTTCCCGAAGTTGGCTGAAAGAAGAATAGCCGGTCCCAAAATCATCGAGAGAAATGAGGATTCCGAGCTGATGCAACTGTGTCAGTTTTTCACGAGTCGAGGCCTCATATGAAAGCATCGAGGACTCGGTCACTTCCAATTCGAGATACATCGGGTCCATCCCCGTCTCCAAAAGAATGGATTGTAGCGTATCAACAAAGTCTTCGCGCGCAAATTGGAGCGGGGAAACGTTAAGGGATAATGTAAAGGGACGTATCCCAGTTCGTTGCCAACGCACCCAAGCGCGACAACCTTCCCGAATGACCCAATGACCAATCGAATGAATTAACCCCGTGTTTTCCGCAATCGGGATGAAGTCAGATGGCGCAACCTTTCCGATTTGTGGATGTTGCCATCGAAGTAACGCTTCCGCGCCTTCTAATCGATTCCGCTTCAAATCGATTTTCGGTTGATAGACAAGTGTCAGTTCGTTTTTACTTAGTGCGGTGACGAGTGCTTTTTCTATCTCGATATTGCGCAAGAGTTGAGGTCGTGATGATTCTTCGAATAATTTGATATTATTCTCTCCATCTTGTCTGGATTCATCAGCGGCAAGACGAGAAAATTGAATAAGTTCTTCGGAAGAAGCACTATCCTTAGGGAAATGACTGATTCCCGCACTCATCGTCAATTCAAGAGTCGTGCCATCCACGTCGAAGCTGGATGAAATCGCTTTAATACATTTTTCAGCCTTTTGATGAGCGAGCGAACTGCGTTGCGCAAATAGTAAGATGACAAACTCGGATGGTCCGATTCGTGTCAATACATCGTCTGGGTGAATCGTATGTTTGAGGCGGTCAGCGACTTGCATGATCAACTCATCTGCTCCGTGATGCCCAAGAATGTCACTTAGGAAACGCCAGCGGTTTACGTCGATGTATAAACAGGCGACCGAACGTTCTTGTGAGATACATTCCTTCAAGAGGGCATCCAGTTTATGCCGATTTGGTAAATCCGTCAATGCATCGTGAAAAGCCATATGTTCAATCAGACGCTGAGAGGCGACTGCTTCGGTCACATCTCGGATAAACCAGAGTACTTGATTGTTTGAACCATCTTGAAGTGGGTAGGACGTCACTTCTAACGTACGATGATTCGTGTCAATTTGTACCGGCTGATAGAACGGCTGTTGAGCCGACAGCAAAGGATGATAATCCTGAAAAAAAGGTTCTGTCGCATGCCCCTCGAATAAGTGAGCGAACGCTTGATTTTGATATTGGATTTCACCATCGCTTGTCGTCGTCACTACGGCATCCGTTGTCGATTCTAAAATCGTCGTTTGAAAGAGGTCACGTTTTTGGATTTGTCGTTCTAACGTATACGCAATAAAGTACATTCCGAATAAGAGAAACACGATGCTCGTGACTAACCATGCGAGTAGGGTCGGATCAATCGGAACCTGCCTGGCGGGTGAAGCATCAGGAATGATAGTCGTTGCCCGCATTCCAGCAAGGTGCATACTGAAAATAGCTGTCCCCATCAGAAGGGAGAACATCAGTTTCACGGAAAAAGCGAAATGCTGCGTAGAGTAGGATGAAAAGAAGCCTACCCATAAGGCTAGAAAGGAAGCGCTCCATGCGATACCAATTGAAATCAATACCCATAAGGGATCAAAGTCTAATTGAACACTTTGTATAGCGGTCATCCCGATATAATGCATGCTGACGATTCCAAATCCCATCAAACCGGAAGATTGCAGTAAGGTCATCCATGTCGTCTTTCGGGAAATCAAACCGAACGACAGGATGAACCCGGCAATCGCCGGAATCATTGATCCGATAATGAGCCAGATGGAGTACGTGCTTTCGTGTAAAGAAGCATGACCGAGCATGGCCACAAAATGCATGGACCAGATGCCAAGACCTAGCGTGGTACCACCAAATAAAATCCAAGTACGATGAGACGTTGTCACACCTCCTGTGACCCGCTTCGCTAATTCGAGTGCCATCAAGGCAGAAACGCTGGCAATGAGGAAAGCGAGTATCATCAAAAATCCATTGTGACTCGTTGTATGCGTGCTAATCTGTTCCATAGTGTCGATACCTCATAGGGTTATTTAATCCATTCATCACTTCATTATATGCCGAATAATTATAATTACATACAAAAAGATTCAAATGCTATTCTTCCAATCAAATAACGGGTACTACATTACTGAAGGGGTGCTGATTATGTATAAAAACAAATACATCAACTTTTTCTTATTGGTCTCATTCGGCTATTCATGGTTCATATGGGGGAGCTTGTACTGGTGGACCGATTTGCCAATCATGGTCATCGTTATTTTAGGGGCGTTTGGTCCAAGCATTGCAGGGTTTCTCACGATGTATCGACTTCGGGGCGGGGAAGGGGTGACACATCTTCTTCGGAAAAGCATTCAGTTCCAGATGAGTTGGAAGGCGTATGCGATTCCACTTTTGTTGGTGCCGTTCTTATTTCTCGTAGCGTATTGGTGGACGGATCGAAGCGGTGCCCTACTCGTTCGAGAACCGTGGTGGGTCGTCCCATACTTCTTCTATATGCTATTTCTCGGAGGGACGTTGCAGGAAGAGTATGGATGGCGCGGCTATTTGCTGGACGCCTTACAATCAAGATTCTCTCCACTTCTAGCTAGCCTGTCACTGGGGGTCCTTTGGGCGATGTGGCATATTCCGCTCTTCTTCATGGCTGGAACAGGACAGGCGAATTTGTCATTTTGGGCGTATGGCTTAGCCGTGATGGCATATACGATCATCATGACTTGGGTATACAACGGTTCGTCGCGCAATTTATGGTCGGCCTTTCTCATGCATACGATGTTCAACGTAATGTTCGTGATGGTCGGGTTCGAAGCGGAAAGTGGTTATCCAATCGGGTTTATTCATTTGACAATCATATTATGGACCGCTGCGATTTTAGTCATTTGGAAAACGTACGGTAAATTGAATTATGAGCCGCTCGAAGAAATGATTCCCTCGTACCCGAGTGTTACGCAACGAATTCGTGAGGGTAAAGAGTAAAACAAAAAAGAAAAGGGAGTGGCCGTCTTGAATTTTCGTGCACTCGAACAATCAGACGTGAAATCCTTGCAGCGCTTATTTATGGAGAGTTTGAGTGACTTGATTCGACGAGAGCGGTTTGAAGATGCCGATTTGCTCGATGAAGAAGTGGCGCGTCTGAACACGACGATTCAAGATCATTTCGATGATGACACCGTTGATCTGTACGTTGTAGAAGAGGACGGAATCCTTGTCGGAGCAGGGGCGTTATTACCTCCGAATGATATCATCTCAGGCAACATACAAATTGAGCGTGATGCGATTGAGCTAGGGAGTGTCTATGTGTCACCACGAATGCAGCGGCGAGGTGTCGGGCAATTCCTGTTAGAAGAGATGATGCGTGAAATTTCGGTTCGAGGGAAGAAGGTCTTTTATTTAGATGCCGGATTCCCGAGCGCACAAGCCTATTGGCAGAAACGATTGGGTGAGCCGTCTCATATCCTCGAACATTATTGGGGACCTGGGGCATCCCATATGATTTGGCGAGTCCATATCAAACAAGGAACTTAGCTGAGTGCTAAGTTCCTTGTTTTTAGTAATAAGATCGCATGAATTGATGAATGCCGGATGCCGTTGCTTCAGCCATTCGTTGACGATATGTCGTACTCGTTAAATGTGAGCGGTCGCTTGAATTACTGATGAATCCGTATTCGACAAGGGTAGAAGGTGAAACGTTCCGTCCGACTACGTATACATTTTGATACTTGACCCCACGGTTTTGAATCGTAGAAATCCGTGAAGCGATCTCTTTGTTGATACTTGAGCCGAGACTACGGCTGGCGGAAATGTAAGGGTTTGTCGTATAACTTTCTGACGTCGGGACGAGTACCTCGTGTCCATGTGCCGTGTTATAAACGGAAGAGTTCGCATGAAGACTGACGAACACTTCCCCTTTATAAGACTTGTTGAGTGACACACGCTGTTCAAGGGAGAGGTATGTATCGTTCGAACGAGTCAATTTAACGTTGTAGTCATAGGTGCTCGATAAGACGCCAGCTAGACGTTTCGCGATATCAAGTGCAATCACTTTCTCATAAACAGAGCCATAGACAGCGCCAGGATCGTTTCCACCATGACCTGCGTCGATGACGACCGTTTTACCGGTTCCGTTTGTATCCGTTGGTGTCGTAACAGTCGTAGGTTTCAAGTACTCGGATGCTACATACCCGGTTTTGCCGTTGTATGTGACTTTATACCACGAGTCATAACGGCTGACATATTTGATGACTGATCCAGCTGGAATGACGGTCAAGACATCGCTCCATGAAGCGGCGCTAAGACGCATATTCAAGTTCACGGTCGTTTTATAATAAGAAGACGGGGTTACGGGAGCTGTCGTCGCCGTTAAGTAGTCAGAAGAAACATAACCGGTTTTTCCATTATAGGTGACCTTAAACCATGATCCATAACGGCTCACATATTTGACAGTCGCACCCGATGGAATCGTCGTGACGACGGAACTCCATGAAGCGGCGCTGAGACGCAGGTTCAGGTTGGCAGTCGTTTTATAGTAGTCCGAAGGTGGGACTGGCGCACTCGTAGGTGTTAAATAAGCAGAAGCGACATAGCCCGTCTTTCCATTGAACGTCACTTTGTACCATGACCCATAACGACTGACATACTTCACGGTCGCGTCGGCAGGGATCACGGTGACCACATCACTCCATGAAGCAGCGGTGAGGCGCATATTTAATCGGTCTGTTGTCTTATAGTAAGCAGAAGTGTTTGAGACCGAAACATATTGAGAAGCGACATAGCCTGTTTTGCCTCCATAACTGACCTTGTACCACGAACCGTATGTACTAATGTACGTGACGCTTGAACCAGATGGGATTGTCAAGAGGGCTGGGCTCCAAGTGGCTGCGCTGAGGCGAAGATTTAAGTTGGCGGTAGTGGTATAGGTCGAGGCGGCTTCGGCGACAGTCGATTGAATACCGGAAGAATCCAATTGGAACGGGACGACTGCTGCCCCGGATATTGCAAGTGAAGAACTAAGTAACAGCTTTAAACTCCATGATGATTTTGTTTCATTCAATGTTCAAACTCCTTTATTCATTAAACTAGTGACAAGGGCGGCGTATGAGAGTGCATCTAGGTTGTCCCTGTTTATTATATAAGTAAAAAGGAAAAAATGGAGGGAAATATATAATTCATTTACCTTTTTTCTTAAATAAAAAAGACGCCCGAGGCGTCTTGAGCAAATCAGTTTATACGATGCGTGGCATACCTTCATTATTAAAGGTTGCTGGAACGTCGATTTGTACAATGCGTGGTCTTTCTTCAGCATTTATAGTAATCGGTTCTTCGATTTTTACGATACGTGGTCTTTCTTCCGCAAAAGGTTTGAATGAACTTCCGAGTAAAAGGACTGCAGTTGTAATAAAGAAAAATCCAGCTAACTTTTTCATGTTTAATTCCTCCGTTGTATAATGATTTATATGGAAAAAAATTAATACCAATTTTGATCAAGCAACTTACATGTCATCTGAGGATTTTAAAAGCTGGTAGATGTCTTCAGACTGTTCTTTAACAGAATCGAATAAGTTCCCTGAGTAGGTCTCAGGTACACTCGGTTCGAAAATAGTCACTTTATCAGAGTCGTTTATCATCAAAGTAGCTAAGATCGGAACTTTCACAGTCTGACTTAATAGGGTACTACAAAGTGGAGTACAAACTTTTTGTAGTTGCTCTAATGAGTTAGGTTGCCAACATACAGAGGCTTCAGGAAGAATATATAAAATGTGACCTTCGCTCAATAGCGTTTCACATTGTTTAGATAACAAATCGGAATCCTGTTCAACGTTGATAAATTCATAATCATGAAGTTGTGCTTCATAAGAAGTTTTGCTACTTCTTTTTAAAATTGACAACGATAATTCTGGACCTAAAATGTAAAGCTTTTTAAAGGAACGGTTTGCTTTTAACGTCTTTGAAATTAGTTTCGGAAGACGTTGGTAGTAATCGATTTGAAATGCGTTTACAATGAAGCCTTTAGTAGAAGATAATAACTGTGTCAAATTTTCTAAGCCTTCGAAATGATTTAAGTCATCTTTCGAATATGAATGGTCTACTACCGCAGACGGTTTAGAAGATTTCGACTTAAAGTAGATTTTCGGTTTAATATAATCTTCAGCGAGTAAAAAACTAAGTTTCCCCATGTATACCATCCACCTCCTACAAACTGTTCATCTTAATTGAAAAAAGTAGAACTAAAGTCCAAATCACTATTGATTGACTAGTTAAATCTTATCATGATTAATTGTGATGATGGATAAGTTTGGGTTGGGAAACTTTTGTTTAATATGCTTAATTAAGTTGAGGATTATAGGCTGAATTTCCTGAAAGTACTTCACATGAATAAATTATGAGTGAAGTTCGAAAATGGGGCAAAGGGGCTACTACTAATAATGGAGTACAACTATGGGAATTTAATTAGAGTAGAGCGCTTGCGAAAAAATATGAAACAATCCGTGTTAGCAAGAGGGATCTGTTCAATTTCTTATTTGAGCAAAATTGAAAATAATCAAACATCTGCTAGTGAGGAAGTCCTAGAACTTCTTTTCGAGCGTCTTGAAATTGAAGTACCCCTATATCATGACTTTAGTTACCAATCAGAAAAAGTTATTAAAGAAATAAGAGAGATTTTGAAAGAAGCAATCCTTACTCGAAAAGATCGTGACAAACAAGAGCAAGTCAAAAAATATATGAATCATCCTACGGTTAAACAATCCAAATCGGTGTATATGACTCTCATGGTCACATTGGCCCGTTTTGGAGTAATGCCAGGGGGGGATTCGAAATATGTAACGGAAGTAGGTTGGATTGAAGATCAACTTTCTGCTGATGATCGCATTCGATATTACACAGTGAAAGCACTTCAATATTTTCAGGAAAATGAAAAAGAACTATCATACAAATTAATCGAAGAAGTAACAAATAAATTACCTCATTCAGGAATACCTGATTGGGAGGCTGCAGATATTCGTTACATTACGGGCGCGTTATATTTCCGATTTACCGACAATATACAAGCTCTTGAAAATCTTCAAGCTTCATTAAAATATTTTCAAGAAAATTTTTGTTTGGAGCGAATGATAGAGTGTCATATGTTGATTGGACTAACTTATAAACGACGAAAACGATATGCAGATGCTCTCTCTTACAATCAAAAAGCTTTAAAAGTCGCCAATGCAACTGATTTAAGAAACTATTATGGAATGCTCTATAACAATATAGGAGAAATCTATTCGTTATTAGGAGAACAAGATAAGGCACTTACGTACTTCATGGAAAGTTTTGAATACAAAGTGGATATTAGAAGTAAGCTATTTAGTGTGTTATCACTGGTAGAGGTAAATGCAAAACAGGAAAATGAACAAGGTGTCTTAGATTGGTTAGAAACAGGCCACGAATTGATGCAACAACATGAAGCGGTCGAAGAATTCAATCAGCACTTTAATATCTATTGGAATCACTTTAAGGATAAGAACTCTCAAAAGCTTATGGAGAGCCTAAAAAGTGCCGTGACTTATTTTGAAGATCACGATGAGTACGTATACGCAAAAAAATATGCCCTTTGGTTAGCGAAAGAGCTAAGGGAGAATGGGAAATACAAGCAAGCAACAGACTATTACGAAAAAGTAATTTCAATCATGTCACAAGCAGAATGACGCTCGAAGAGAGCGTCATTTTTTATGGGATAAGTACTTCTTCGAGTCATTTTATGGTGTCGTGAAATAATGCACAGTCCACACTTGTTCTTGGACGAGGCGTTCGTCTTCTATATGACCGTTAAGGACCTGCTGTAATAGGTGAATCAAATGTTTTTGAAGATTCGCATCATGTGAACCACTATGCAAAATTTCCTCTTCGCTCGCAATAATGTAAAATCCACCAAGGCGTAATGGCACGTGCTTCCGAATCAAAGCAGCGGCAGATTGAAACTTCGCTTGCTCCCCCATGTGAGGTACGTCAATCTCAAAACGTCCCAATTGATTAAAATCTCCAATCTCTGAAAAAGGCGGGTCACGATGATCCAATGGCAAGTCCTCCGATCCTAGCAATCTCTTTATAATCAGTATATCTTGTTTTTGGCTTAAAACGTGTAAAAATAAATGGATAGGGTATCCTACATCCACGAAAATGCATCGGTTTCTTTCCTTTCTATATATTGTCAAAGGATTCCTTCCAAATTAGGCAAAAAAGAGTCAAAAATAACACGGTCGACATGACCGTGTTATTGCATGATGTGCTCTTTTGAGGTTGGTAGTTCACAGATGAATGTACTGCCCTCTCCATATATCGATTCGACATGGAGTTGACCCTCATGCGCTTTGGCAATTTCTTTACAAATTGCGAGACCGAGTCCGGTACCACCGATTTTTCGACGGTCCGAATTATCGACTCGATAAAATTTACCGAAGAGATGAGGGAGTGAGGCACTTGGTATTCCCATACCATGGTCTCTTACTTTCATCACGACCTCTTCATCTACGCGTTCGAGCGATACAAGGATATTCCCGCCATCTGGCGAATATTTGATGGCGTTACTTAATAGGTTGCCGAGCAATTGACGCATCCCTTCTAAGTCCGCATCAATAATGAAATCTTGTTCGGTATCGGTGTCGATGAACAGCTCATGTCGGTCCGTCGTTTCCTGATAAAACGCGACACTATCTGTGACGAGCTGATATAAGTCGACCGGTTCCCACTCGAACGCTTGTTTTCCAGACTCCATTTTTTGAAGATCTAAGAAATCGTTGACGAGATAGGAAAGGCGTTTCGCTTCATCGTGGATCGTCTTAAAATACAGTTCACGACGACTTTCCTTCAAATCACGTGACAGCATCAGCTCGGTAAATCCGTAAATCGAGGACAAAGGCGTCCGTAATTCATGCGAGACGGTCGAGACGAGTTCAGATTTCATCCGATCAATCTCCGTTTCGGCCGTGACGTCACGTAAGACGAGCATCGTTCCACGAAGTCTGCGGTCCCGATAGACGCTTTCAGCATAAAGTTGAATGAAGCAATCGCCTTGGTCGATTGAAATCGTCAGTCCGTCTTCCGGCGGGTCTTGTGTGAAGACGCGCTCGAAGTATCGGACAAACTGTTCATGCTGATCGACCCGTTCCGCCAGCTGTTCGATATCGATATCGATGGCAGAGAGTTCTTCGTATCCTTTGTAGTCGAAGTGTAAATCATCAAACATGCGGATGAAGGCGCGATTGCCGACGACCGTATCATCTTCATAGTTCACATACAAAATGGCTTCCCGTACAGAGTTGATGAGTTGCGCTGTTTCTTTTCGATCCTGCTGCATCTGACGATAAAGCTGCATGCGGAGAAGTGAGATGGCGAGTTGGCTTGCGAATGCGTTCAACTCCGATTTTTCACTGGCATCGTACTGTTCGTCGTAACGAGCCAAGTAAAGACAGCCAATCAGACTATTATCCGATGGGTCCATGATAGGAATGACCGTCTCATAGATATAATATGGATACGTGTGTAACGCATCGACGACCCGCTTAGAAGTGGCGGCCGGTAACTTTGAAATCATGACTCGTTTAAGCAAAAGGGAATCTTTCTTTAGACTTTCTTGTTGATCTTCGGTCATCTCTTTCGGTACGACAGACGTGATTTCTCCGTCTTTGGTGAGTAAGAGGGCACCGAACTCAGATTTTGTAAGCAACACAATCTTTTCAATGACAGAAGAGTAATCGAATAGTGATTCTTTCGAGGCCAATACTTCAATCAACTCATTGCGATATTGAAGATTGATTTCGTTTAATTTCGATTCGTTCAATACGTTTTCGAGCTTTTCTTTCTTCGCTTTCAGTCTGCTGTTCTGGTCGGCCATCCGTTTGATGAGCGGGCGTCCGATTAATAAGATGGCACTGATGAACATGACGAGCCCAATCATCCAAATCCATCGGAGAGCAGTGAGTTCGAGAGTGGAGACATTCCCATCTCGAACGAACCAGGCCCCAATCAAGGTCAAAACCAGACTGAATCCACAGACACTATATAAAATACTGAGTATTTGACGACTGTTCAATTGTTCAATCCACTTGCTGATCATTCGTTCTACTTCCTTCCTTGAACATAAAAAACGATAGGTCATCTTTTCCTTGCCCTGAATTCTATGAGACCGGGAAGGGAAAATGAAACAATTTGCTTATACGAAGTGTTTAAAATCATATACACATAATGCGATTTACCCAAAATACATGAAATGTACACGTGTCAACCTGCTTTGCGTTGACATTGTCTGATGAAGTGATTATTTTGAAGTTAAGATAAAAAGGAGTGTGAGTCTATGCTATCGATTGAACCTTCTGCTTTGACTGAACGAGACACATATAAATTTTTGATTGGCAGTATTGTTCCAAGACCGATTGCGTTTGTCACAACACAACATGGGGACGTGATTAATGCCGCCCCGTTTAGCTACTTCAATGTAGTCGCATCCAATCCTCCGCTCGTCTCTGTCTCGGTTCAACGAAAAGATGGCGTGATGAAAGACACGGCGCGTAACGCACTCCGTACGAATGAACTGGTGATTCATGTCGTAGATGAGACGAACGTCATCAACGTGAACGAAACGGCCGCCAACCTTGCGTCAGATGAGAGTGAGCTATCTCGTACGGACTTTACGCTTCAACCGAGTGATGTGATTTCAACGCCAGGGGTCAAAGAAGCGAAAATCCGTTTTGAATGTGTGCTCCATCATCACTTGCCGATTGAACATGACGGAAAAACGACTGCCGATCTATTGATTGCACGAATTGTCCGTTTTCATATTGATCGAGAGTTATACAGTCAAGGACGCATCGATGCCAAACGGCTAGCGCCTGTCAGTCGGATGGCGGGCAATAGTTATGCGACCCTTGGGGAACTATTTGATGTGAAGCGCCCAGAATAATCGATAAACGTGCCCGTTTTTTCTAAAGAACGGACACGTTTTTTGGGTAAAGAAATAGGAAGCGCATTTGGGTGCGGTATTTCTTTCTTTCCGATACTCGCTTGTGTCACAATAAAGTCAGAACATTCTAACTTTCAGTCATCCTAGACCAGAGAAAAAAGGGGAGTCCGTCATGTACCGTCCAACTGTCCAATCGATTATTACCGCTATTGAAACCGTGATTGTCGGAAAAGAAGAAGTCATCGCAAAAAGTCTCACTGCCTTGCTAGCAGGTGGGCATGTATTACTTGAAGACGTACCAGGAGTGGGGAAAACGATGCTCGTTCGTACGTTCAGTCGAGCGATTGACTTAGATTTTAAGCGCATTCAATTCACGCCGGACATGCTGCCATCCGACTTGACCGGGATTTCGATGTATAACCAAAAAACGAGAGAATTTGAATATCGACCAGGTCCGCTCATGGGTAACATCATTTTAGCGGATGAAATCAATCGGACCTCACCGAAAACGCAATCAGCTCTTCTCGAGGCGATGGCTGAGCGAAGTGTGACAGTGGACGGGGAATTGAAAGTGTTACCTTCACCTTTCTTCGTCATGGCGACACAAAACCCGATTGAGCATGAAGGGACGTATCCGTTACCGGAAGCACAGCTGGATCGCTTCTTACTTAAAATCGAGATGGGCTATCCGACGTTTAATGAAGAGATTGCGCTGTTGTCACGTTTTGAAAAAGAAGAGCCGCTCGAGGCGCTTCAGAGCGTGATCACGAAGCAAGAAGTCGAACTGATGCAACGTGAAGTGAGAGACGTGCATGTGTCGAGTGCCGTTAAACAGTACATCGTGCGATTGGTGCATGAGTCTCGAAAAGATCCGCATACGTATTTAGGCGGGAGTCCGCGAGCTACACTTGCGTTGATGAAAGCGGCTCAATCGTGGGCGTATATCCATAATCGCGATTTCGTCTTGCCGGATGATGTAAAGGCGATGGCGACGAGTGTGCTCGGACATCGCGTCCTTTTGACAGCGGAAGCGCGATATAAAGGGAAGTCACCGAATCAGTTGATTCAAGACTGGTTAGATACGTTACCTGTCCCGATGGATCGTGAGGTCAATGAAGTATGAAAAACTGGATGAAGCTGTTCGTTGTATGGGCGGCGGCATTCGGATTGTATGCATTTGCCCGCATCGAAGGCAGTATCGTCGCCTCGACATTATGGTGGTCGTTCGTCGTGTTGACCGTCTACTGGACGCTCTTTATGATTTATCCGGTCACGGCGGCAAATGTGGTGCGCCGTGTGACAACGAAGCGACTTGTCTCTGGACAAACGATGGACGTCGAGTTACGAATTGAACGGAAGTATCCTTTCTTGATTGGGATGGTCACGTTAGAGGAGCGATTGCCACAACGTTTGACGGATGAAGACAAGACGATTGTCGTGCCGGTGGACCGTTTTTTCCGACAAGCAGAAGTCGTCCAGTATGAGGTCGGGGCGATCAAGCGTGGGATTCATGTCTTTAACCGCACCGTGCTCCATGTACGCGATGTGTTCGGTTTGTTCGACCGGAAGCGGACGTTGCGACTCGAAACGGTCGTCGAGGTGTCGCCTGCCGAATTGCCGTTTGATTTACCTCGAGACGAACATGTCGGCGGTCGTGGGGAACAATATCGTCAAATGCGGACGTATACCGAAGTGGCCAATACGACCAGCGGAGTTCGGGAGTATGCGGCAGGAGACCGAATCGGACGGATTGATTGGAAGGCATCCGCACGTCGAGGGAACTTGATGACCAAGACGTTTGACCAGGAACAAGAGAAGAAGCTCTCGCTCGTATTCGTGCCTGCCGTCTCTGCCGAGTATGAAGAGGCATTTGAACGCTCATTATCCTTACTCGTTGGGGCGATTCGTCAGTTAGAACGAAAAAATCTGCCGTTTGAGCTCTACGTCATTGAAGAGCAGGTGCGACTGTTCCATCTTCCCGACCAGAGTGCGGAAGTCGGCCATTACTTATTGACTGCCACGCCAGAAGCCGAGGGGCGTCTCGTCGAACGAGTGAAGCAAAATCTGCCTCAACAAACTGGAGATTTGATTTTGATCAGTCCGTTTGAAACGACGTCCATTCGAGAGTTGATTCACGAGACACAAGGTAGCTATCATCTCTACACGGCAGTAAATGAGGTGACGGTATGAAGACATGGGTAACCCGAATCGTCTATACGGCGCTTGCCGCCTATTTGTTGTCGTTCTGGATTGAGCCGATTGTCGGAAGTACGACGTTCGATGTGACGTGGCCGTTTTACTTCCTGCTTATCGTGCCGATGTTAGCGAGTCTTCTGCCTTGGGCTGCTTTCCTTGGAATCTCGCTTCTTCATTTCCTCGTCATCTTGTATGTCTATCATGGCAGTATGCTGGACTGGTTTGGACTATGGATGGAAGATTTGATGGGTGTCATGAGCGGTGAGCTGCCGAATGAGGCAATTTTCTTTTCTGCCATGGCGCTGATCGGCTTGTTGTTCGCCGTGCTTGTCGGACGAACCTATCCAAGTTACAGTTTTGCTCTTGGAACGATCATCTCGACACTTGGGGTTATGGCTTATTTTGATACGTGGACGTTGTATGACGGGGAAGGCAATATCCTGTATGCCATCGTCACATCGCTCCTCTTATTATTTGTCACCGATTTGGCGAAGCGACCGAGTCAATCGCTCGTCCGATTCGTCAGTATCGGACTACTCCTCAGTGTCGTCGTGGCTCTCGCAAGCGCTTCACCTACGCTTGAAGGCGATTGGTCTGATCGAATCACTACGAGCTTCCGGAATGCGACGACGGAAGGGGATGGGAGTGGTCCGGGCCGAGTTGGGTATGGGGTGAACGACGAATCGCTAGGTGGTCCGTTTGAACAGGATGACGGCATCGTCTTCATCGCTCGCGGCGTGCCGGCCCGCTATTGGCGCATCGAATCCAAGGCGATTTATACAGGGAAAGGTTGGGTTGAGGCACCGGTTCTTGACTCGAACTACAATCGTGGTCAGTTGGTGGACTCGGAAGTGGATACGACACCGGAACAGGCATTGTTACGTTTTGAGCGCCGACAACCGTTCGTTCCTTACGGTGGAGAATATCCGCAAGCTATCGAAACAGAGTCCGGTACCGAATTTCGAGTCGGTGATATCGAACGGACTTTCCCGAACGAGACGATTACGATGCAACCGTCCGGAAAGATTGTATTTGAAAATGAGGAACAATCGACTCCGCGGACGATCCAACTTCGTTATAGTGTCCCGGCTTTCTCTGAAGAACAACTGGCATTAAATGAAGAGATCACATCGCTCACGGAAGAAGAGCAACAGGTCTATTTACAGCTACCGGAATCGTTGCCAGAGCGTGTACGAGATTTAGCCGCTGACATCACGGCGGAGAGTGAGACACCGAACGAGAAGGCGGAAGCGGTAGAATCCTATTTCCGAAATGGAGAATTTCAATACGACACCGAAAATGTGGCACAACCGGAAGGGGAGACGGATTATGTTGACCAGTTCCTGTTCGACACACAAATCGGGTATTGCGATAACTTCTCGACGTCAGCTGCCGTATTGCTGCGCGCGAACGGCATACCGACGCGTTGGGTAAAAGGATTTACGATGGGTGACACACGAGGGGTCGTTCAAGGTGAGGAAGAACATACGATTCGAAATCGTCACGCCCACTCGTGGGTCGAGTATTTCATTGAAGGCGCGGGCTGGGTTCCGTTAGAAGCGACAATCAGTTTCTCGGACGCCAACTTATTGCAGATGGAACGAGAAACGGATACGGAAGATACGACACCGGCTGCGAACGATCCCCAAGCAAATCAAGACAACGATACGCAAAACCGTCCGCAAAAAGATTTGTTGATCGATGATGTGACGACAGGTGATGTTCAAGAGGAGGCGCGCAACATGCCCGTGTGGGGATGGATTGTCATTCTCTTCCTCGTGGTGATCCTCGTTTGGAATCGTAAAATCATCGCGCGTCAAATCATGTATGTCTGGTGGATGAGTCGTCCGCTCACGGATGGGCGTCTCGTCTCGATGCACCGCTATTTGATGAAACGACTGCGTGCGAACGGATTTAAAATTGATGGACGTACGCCGTCAGAACTCGCTAAAGAGGTCGATGCCTACTATGAAACGAATGATATGACCCGTCTGACGGCTTTGTTTGAGCAAGTTGTTTACGCAGAACAAGAGCCAAATTCAAAATATAAAGAATATTGGAAAATCATGATTCGTCGAATTATGAGTTGAAGTGATGAGATGCATCAAGTAAGATAGACGCATTAGTTAGATAATTGAACATGGCATTCCTTCGTATATACTCGTGAATTGGCGCGAGAGTCTCTACCGGACCACCGTAAATGGACCGACTATGAAGGAGCACGTTTCGTATACAAAGAAAAGGGCGTGCTTCTTCTTCGGTTTGGGTTGATCTGGGGGAGGGGCGTGTCCTTTTTTTTGAGGAGAAGGCAGAAAGGTGGAGATTTCGTGAAAGTAGAACAAGAAATGATTTTGGTGCTTGATTTTGGTGGTCAGTATAACCAGTTGATCACACGTCGTGTCCGTGATCTTGGCGTATACAGCGAGTTGCATTCACATAAGATGACGGCAGCGGAGATTCGCGAATTGAACCCGATCGGCATCATCTTCTCGGGTGGACCGAACAGCGTATACGCGGAAGGTGCATATCGTTGTGATCCAGAGATCTTTGAACTGGGTATTCCAATCTTCGGGATCTGCTACGGGATGCAACTCATGACACATCACTTCGGTGGTCGTGTGGAACGTGCCGCTCATCGTGAATACGGAAAAGCGACATTGTTCTCAACGCCGGAAGCATCAGCGATTTATAACGGGCTTCCAGTCGAACATACAGTATGGATGAGCCACGGTGACCTCGTCATGGAAGCACCGGAAGGATTTATCGTCGATGGAACGAACCCGTCTTGCCCGGTCGCTTCAATCAAAAACGATGAGTTGAAAATGTACGGTGTCCAATACCATCCAGAGGTTCGTCACTCCGAGTACGGAAACGACATCTTGAAAAACTTCATCTATGAAGTATGTGGTGCGAAAGGCGAATGGTCGATGGAAAACTTTATCGACCTCGAAGTGGAGAAAATCCGTGAAATCGTTGGCGATAAGCAAGTTCTTTGTGCGCTTTCGGGCGGTGTCGACTCTTCTGTCGTGGCCGCACTCGTTCATCGCGCAATCGGTGATCAGTTGACATGTATGTTTGTCGACCATGGTCTCCTTCGTAAAGGGGAAGCGGATAGCGTCATGAAGACGTTCGCAGACGGATTCAACATGAAAGTCATCAAAATCGATGCACAAGAACGTTTCTTGACGAAGTTGGCTGGTGTCTCGGACCCTGAGCAAAAACGTAAGATCATCGGAAACGAGTTCATCTACGTATTTGATGAAGAAGCATCGAAACTCGTCGATATGGACTTCCTCGCACAGGGGACGCTCTACACAGACATCATCGAGAGTGGGACAGACACAGCGCAAACAATCAAATCACACCATAACGTCGGTGGATTGCCGGAAGATATGAACTTCACGTTGATCGAACCACTCAACACGCTCTTTAAAGACGAGGTCCGTGCACTCGGTACAGAACTTGGTCTTCCTGACTATATCGTTTGGCGCCAACCGTTCCCGGGTCCAGGTCTCGGAATTCGTGTCCTTGGTGAAATCACGGAAGAGAAGTTAGAAATCGTGCGTGAATCGGATGCGATTCTGCGTGAAGAAGTGAAGAAAGCTGGACTTGAACGCGACATCTGGCAATACTTCACGGTGCTCACGCCGATTCGCTCGGTCGGAGTCATGGGTGACGAGCGTACGTACGACTATGCTGTCGGTGTTCGTGCGGTCACTTCAATCGATGGCATGACGTCCGATTGGGCACGTATTCCATGGGATGTGCTTGAGAAGATCTCTGTCCGGATTGTAAACGAAGTCAGCCACGTTAACCGTGTGCTGTATGACATCACGTCTAAGCCACCTGCAACAATCGAATGGGAATAAGCTGAACAGAGGGGATATCCCCTCTGTTTTGTCCTAAAACCGAACATTAACGTTTTTTATCGTTGTAAAATCCGTGAATTTAGTTGACATTCTATTTTCACGCTGATACGATAAGAACGTTCTTATTATAACCGAACAATTATAAAATATTTTGCCGTATAATGTCGGGGATATGGCCCGAGAGTCTCTACGAAATCACCTTAAATGATTTCACTACGGCGAGACATAGATGAGGGTGTATGCCCTCGTATGTTTCGCGTGGGGTCCTCGGTCATTTGCCGGGGACCTTTTCTCGTTTTACGGCGAGTACAAGGAGGAAAACAAATGAGCACACAGCTCAAGCAAGAACAGCAACAACCATCAACAACGAGTCGGATCGATCGTTACTTCCAACTCACAGCACTCGGTACGAGTGTCCGCACGGAACTGATCGCAGGATTTACAACTTTCCTCGCGATGGCGTACATTCTTTTCGTTAACCCGAACATTCTTGGGGCAGCGGGTATGGATACAGGAGCGGTCTTCGTGGCGACAGGTCTTGTTGCAGTCGTCGGTTCATTGACGATGGGACTTCTCGCGAACTACCCGATTGCGATTGCGCCGGGCATGGGCCTTAACGCGTTCTTCGCATATAGCGTCGTCATCGGGATGGGTATTTCTTGGCAAACGGCTTTGTCAGGTGTACTCGTATCAGGTCTCTTCTTTATCGTATTGACGTTATCAGGAATTCGCGAAACGATTGTCAACGCGATTCCGGCTCCG
Organism: Exiguobacterium sp. s140; assembly: GCF_018617035.1. Classification (GTDB taxonomy): domain Bacteria; phylum Bacillota; class Bacilli; order Exiguobacteriales; family Exiguobacteriaceae; genus Exiguobacterium; species Exiguobacterium profundum. The sequence continues at coordinate 2,178 of NZ_JACSJK010000006.1, read as the reverse complement.
CTCAAAATGGCGGTTGCTGCAGGGATTGGTTTCTTCATCGCGTTCATCGGTTTGAAAAACGCAGGCATCGTTGTTGCGAATGAAGCAACACTTGTTAGTCTTGGTTCGCTCGGAACGGGCACAACGCTTCTCGCGGTATTCGGTCTTGTGGTCAGTGCCTTGCTCATGGCGCGCGACATCAAAGGTGGTATTTTCATCGGGATGTTGTTGACGGCGATTGTCGGAATGATCTTCGGTCTCGTGCCAACTCCGACAGCCATTTCAGATGTCGTGTCGATGCCGCCGAGTATGTCATCTACATTCGGTCAAGCCTTCATCAACTTCGGTGACGTCTTCACGCTTCAAATGCTCGTTGTCATCTTGACGTTCTTCTTCATCGATTTCTTTGATACAGCAGGAACGCTCGTCGCGGTAGCGCGTCAAGCTGGGATCATGAAAGAGAACAAAGTACCACGTGCGAGTAAGGCGTTGTTAGCTGACTCGACAGCGACGGTGGCAGGTGCAATCTTCGGAACATCTACAGCGACTTCATACGTTGAATCGTCAGCAGGTGTCGCTGCTGGTGGACGAACAGGATTGACTGCTGTCTTCGCAGGATTGTTCTTCGGTTTGGCATTGTTCTTCTCGCCTCTCTTGGCAGTTGTTACGGCGCCGGTAACAGCTCCTGCGCTGATTATTGTTGGTGTGCTCATGGCTTCGGCTCTTCTTGATATCGATTGGAAAAAGATCGAGATTGCAGTTCCTGCATTCTTGACGATTATCATGATGCCACTTACATCATCAATCGCAACGGGAATTGGGCTTGGGTTTATCCTTTACCCACTCATGATGATTGCAAAAGGGAAGACGAAAGAGATTCATCCGATCATGTACGGGATGTTGGTCATCTTCTTGGCATACTTCATGTTCTTGCCACACGCATAAGTTCATTTGAAAAGCCGGCTCTGTTATTACGAGTCGGCTTTTTTGTATGCAGTATTTTCAGGAAGGAATGGGTCGTACATCGTGATCGCGTGATTTTCTGTGATGAACTCGTTTCGAAGATGTGTGCCATTCATTGAAGTGACTTCTCTAAATATCTGGTTATGTCGGATCGTCCCACCCCACCATTCACGGGTGAAATGATGGTTTTCTTCATATATACGATACTGTTCTTTATTCGGGATGTTCGAGCGCCATTCCCCGACGAGATGATCTCCCTCTATATATAGAAGGAGTTGATACGTTTGCGCCGTTTGGTTTGTGATTTGTAAGTCGAGATAATTATAAGAACATGTCGCACCACTCCCGAAAGGTTGGTCCCGTCGGTAATCTGGGAACACGTCGTAGCTGTGACGATAACGTTCGGTTACGGTCAATGGGCTATGTAAGGTGATCCAATAGATTAGATTGGACAGTTGGCATAGACCACCACCGATTCCTGAAGTGACTTTTCCGTAATGGAGAATCATTCCGTCGACGTATCCTTTACTTTTCGTCGGCTTGCCGATCATCTTCCAATAGGAGAGGACGTCGTTTGGAGTCAGGATAGAGCCGTTCAGTTTGGAGATTGCAATCTTCAGATTGATAACCTTGTTATGTTGAACTTCCATGTCGACATCTCGGAGTTGGCGATATAGAGGAGTGCGGTGTGTATGGATCAGATATGGCATCGGGTCAGGATTTCGCTTTGAAACATATTTTCGTTTATCCGTCATCCATTCAAGTCGTCTCTTTAACGTATATACTTGGGTACCGGACCATATTCTGAGCGGTGAACGTTTCTTAGGACGCTGTAGATCAGATTGCATCATGAAGGGCTCCTTAAAGGTTTATAGTCGTTATTAGATATAGCTGTATTCTTTAGAGTGGTTTATTCTTCCTTCAAGGAGTTGGGATTCGAACTTTGGATGATGTAGAAAAAGATTTAAAAGTTTTTTTAGAATAATGCTTGCAAGATTAAAAAGCAGGTGATATAGTTATCTCTGTTGTCAGCGACAAACGTTGAACAAACAAAAAAGTTGTTGACATCAAAAAGAATTAAATGTTATTATCATTTAGTCGCCAAGAGCGGCAGACGAACTTTGAAAACTGAACGATGAGGCAAAAAAAGTTTTACAATTTTTGAATGAAGCGCAAGCTTCGTCAATTTAAGAGCTATATCAAATTCTTTGGAGAGTTTGATCCTGGCTCAGGACG
>NZ_JACSJK010000003.1:300000-377108 GCF_018617035.1 Exiguobacterium sp. s140 | reverse complement strand
ATTCTCCATACCGAGCGCCTCTCCTGCCTCTTTCATGATTCGATAGGCTTGGACACGGCTGATAGGTTCTTTCGTCTTTTTGGACGGGAAGAGATAGTCTGTATCTTCCTTGTCAGCCGTATATTCCTCGATGATGTTGCGAAGCATCGCATTCAGTCGGAAACGTTTTGTCTTTCCGGTCTTTTCTTCACGGATGGTCAGGTATTCTCGGTCTCTGACATGGCGCACCTGCAGTTTCAACAAATCTCCGATACGAACACCTACATTGATGCCCATGACAAACAAGAAGTAGTCCCTCTTCGAGCGGCGCTCAAAGTAAGAGCGAATGTCCTCTAACCCTTCACGAGAACGAATCGGCTGTACTTTCTGTTGGTTCCCGACACGAATGAGTGATTGGAAGTCACTTCCGTCCCGAATCGGCAAGTCACCCTTTTTCCGTTTTTCGTTAAGTAGTTTTACTTTTTGTTTGACGACCGGTTTTCCGAATCGTTCTACTAATTTTTCAAATTCAGATTCCGTCACATTCACATGTTCTGCCAATCGTTTCATGTCATCCCTCCTGATGAAACAATCTCTGTATTTTGATACATAACTTCATTATACACACGCCAACCTCGCTTGCACATTCTTACGGAAGATATTGTAAGGATTCATGAGAGTCTGTAGAATAAAGCTATGAAATGATTAGGAGTGTTATCTGATGTACAGAAAGTATTTGATTACGGACAAAAAGAGCCAAATCCAAAAGGAATTTCAGTTTCTTGCAGATACATTGAAAAAGACTGCACCAGAACATATCGCTTTTTTCGCAGAACGAGCAGAGAAAATGGAGAATCATCGGATTTATCGCTTCCCTAACGGATATGGCGCATCGGTGGTCAAGGGATTCTTCAGCTTTGATAAATTGGAGATTGCCGAGATTCAATTCGTCTCGGAAGCCCCTCCCCGAAGAATTCCCAAGAAGAAACGTAGACGTAAGAAATGGGAAAAGAAATACCTTTGCTATAAAGTGACGGACAATCTCTTTCGAGTTGAAACCGAAGAAGAACTAAAACAAGTACTTCATTCTATTGAAAGCCGCTCTTGAGCGGTTTTTTTTATGTTTTCATCTATTTGCATATTCGCTCACATCTCCACATAACATGGAATATCAAGAACAATGCAGTTGTGTATCAAAACGGATATCCGTGTTCTGTACACTATTTATTTCAAGGGAGTGGTTGCGTATGGCGAAACAACGAAAGTATGAGTTCACAAATGAGACGGCTTACATTTCAAGGTACACAGTATTGAAGCGTATCCGGGCACTCATCGACATTCCGAGACATAATGTCAAAGCCGGAGACCTCGGTGGATGGATTCAAAAAGTGTCCAACCTCCCCCACAACAATGAGGCGTGGGTAGCTGAAGATGCGAAAGTATATGGTGATGCGGTCATCGAAGACGAGTCGCTTATCTCTGGAAAAGCTGACGTCAGTGGGAAGAGTCATGTGTTCGGCGAAAGTCGCATCCTTGAAAATGCAAAACTCAAGGAAAATGTGACGGTTATTAATTCACAAGTACAAGGCGTGTGTCTTATAAAAGGGTATGCCACCGTAAAAAAGAGCAAAATCTATGGTACTACTTGCATCAAAGACAACGTTTTTGTCGATGATTCTCATGTCGATATGTTTTTAAGTGATATTTCAAACCAAGCTCATATCGTTGGTACCTCAATATTCGGTTCGGAACTTTCATTTAAAGACAATGTTCGAATTGTCAATTCTACAATAGGACTACCTTTAAGTGAAATGACTTCAAAATGTACTTTTTTGGGTAAATGCGAGCTCAATGAAACTCATATCGATGGAGCAAACGACATTCAGATTGATGGACACGCTCTCTTGGTAAATGGCGTGCAAATTAACGGGAACAAGGTTCGTGTAGATGGATACACGAAAATCGTAGGGAACATTTCATTGTGCTCAAACACCATTATTTCTGATATGGTTCATATTGAGAAAAAGAATGGGACACATCATAAAATTACAAATGTCGAGTATGTTGGGGATACTTGTGTGATGTTATAGAGACCATCACCTTTTGTGGTGGTCTTCCTCTTATACATGTCCCCTTCTCAACCATGAATTAGCTACTATGAATAAGGAGTATCGGAAATGGAAAATAAAAATACAAAATTCGAACTACTGGCGGATACCATGACCTTATTTGAGATTGATGGTCTTGAACGGAAAATGTATCGTATCTGCGCCTTGCGTGCCATACCTGAAAACGATGTGCTCGAAGGAGAAATCGGGGGATGGGTCGAACATGAAAGCAATCTGTCGAAACATCAAGGTTCTTGGATTAGAGGAGAGGCAAAAGTGTGCGGCAATAGTATGGTGCGAGAGGATGCGATTGTCATGGACAACGCACAAGTATTCGGCAATTCCTACATCATGGGGAATTGTCGGGTATCTGGTAACGCTGAAGTGATTGACTCTACCATAGGAGGGACATCGTCACTTTTTGAGAACACATCGCTTGAAGATTCGGAACTAAGCGGGAATATCTTGATGTATGGTGAGAGTACCGTAACCAGGTCTCGCATTGTCGGAAAAAACGTTTCGATTAAAGAGCGGGCATCAATCGAAGGCTCACAACTGTTTATTGAGGACTTCATTGTTTCTGATTATGCCACCATTGAACATACCAATGTCGGAAAAATCAGTGAAAAAGCAAAAAAAATCACCGTTTTAGATTTCGCAAAAATGCGTTTCGTCTCAGGTGAAGAAAGACCACTTTCAAGTGTTGTCATTTCTGGTCGAGCGATATTGGAGAATCTAGTCCTTGAGGGCGAGAACATCATAATCACCGGACAGGCTTCTATATCTGGACTCTTGAGACTCTACTCGTCTCAAATCACAGATTTTGTATCTATTCAATTGAAGAGCAAGACGCTCCTCTTGAAGGCATCCTATCTTTCAGGAGACATCGAAATCGATGATACAAATGTATCAATCATCGAAGAGAACATTAAAGTCAGCAAGATGTTTTGAGGAATTAATCAAGGGAGCCCTCGGGCTTCTTTTTTTACAGTCCACACGTGTGGACTCTATCGATTGCCTTATAATGAGTACATCCCTTGCTTATCATAAAGAATAACTAAAATACTGTTGTGTGAGAAACACGATTACTTAAACAAGGAGTGTCATACGTGGAGAAAATGACAAACGATAAATTCGAGTTGGTTCTTAAATCCAAAAAGAAATTCTACATCGGTGGTGAAGAACGGACGATGTATCGCATCCGTGCACTGAAAGACATCCCTAAACAAGGAGTGAAAAAAGGCGACCTCGGAGGTTGGGTGGAACACGAAAGAAACTTATCACCAAAAGCGACGTCGTGGATTTTTCTCGAAGCCAAGGTCTGTGGCTACAGTGTTGTCCAAAATGGTGCCTCTGTCACCCATCAGGCAAAGGTCTATGGTGCGTCAATCATCAGCGACCGTTGTCGAGTCTCTCACAATGCCATCATTGATGACAGTACGTTGCGTGATGATGTATTGGTTTTAGACGATTCGATGGTTACACGGTCAATGCTCGATGGAAAAATATCAATCTTATATGATTCAAAGGTAGATGCTTCTTCGATTTTTGGACATGACGTCACATTACAGGGAAAAACACAGATTTCTAGCAGTAGATTGTTCGTTTCATCCTTCACGGCAGAAGGAAATTCTGTCATTTCAAAAACGTCTATTGGGAGCAAGGAGGTTGAAGCTAAAAACATTCTCATCAAAGGAAATGCGAGACTGATAGATGTAACAGAAGCCGATAGAAAGATTGCCAGTCTCTCGATTGGCGATGAGTCAATATTGAAGAACCTTCGACTCTCTGCCGCAAATGTCCATATCGGTGGGTATGCCTTCTTAAGTGGAAGCGTGAATCTGCAGGCATCGACCATTGAGGAATTCGTATACGTTTCGACGAAAGATAAGACCTTTGACCTGAAATTCGCTCAATTGAACGGTGATATTCAAGTGTCTGACGAGAATGCAGAAAAGATTGCTCTTGGATTAGAACAAGCTCATGCGAACATGACAAGCGAATGGAAGAAACAATATCCTTAAAGACCCGCTCGATTCATGGGGTCTTTTTTCATGAATGGCACCGTTACTGCTTATGATAAAAAATAAAGACAATACAGTTGTGTACGAAACACGAACATATAAAAAGGAGTGTCATTCATGCCAAATGAAAAATATGAATTAGCATACGAAACAATGACCATGTTTGAAATCGACAACGTGGAACGCAAAATGTATCGCATTCGTGCATTGCGTGATATCCCTGAGCACGGTGTCAAAAAGGGAGATTTCGGAGGTTGGGTCGAGGATGAGAGTACGTTGTCTATGACCTCTTCAGCCTGGATTTTTGATGATGCAAAAGTTTGCGAAAATAGTTATGTGATAGACAATGCAACCGTCAGACATTATGCGAAGGTGTATGGTCTCTCTGCAATCTGTGGGAATAGTAAAATTGAACACGACTCCAGTGTTTTTGATTCACATGTGCAAGGCACAGTGACAATGAGAGGGAAATGCATCGTCAATAACTCCATCGTTCAAGGTGGTGACATCACTATGACAGGATTTATCGAAATTGAGAATAGCACGATATTTGGCGACAATGTTGTCATTGCCGGTGGACCCGTTATTAAGAATTCGCAAATGTTCATCTTTGATGGTTCCATCAAAGATGTTGTAAGAATCGAATCATGTACGATTGGTGCAAGAAAAAATGAGGTTGAGAATCTTTCGGTCTTAGAAAATGCAAGACTTGAAACACTATCCCTTCATGCAGAAAAAGTCACTATAGGAGGATATGCACTCCTCTCTGGCAAAATGAATTTGAAGGCATGCAGTATTAATGACTTCGTATCAATCTCAACCTCTACGGACGAACTTAATCTCAGCCATACACAATTGAATGGAGACATGCGTATCGATGATGACAATGCAGACCACATCGAACAAATGTATAGAATTCCTCTTCGGCATTCATAAAGAAGAAAAAAGAAGCCTTTCGGCTTCTTTTTAGTATCGGAAAAGCATTGCGATGAATTGGTGCCCTGCCCCGACAGTCCAGAACAAGACCAAGTCCCCCCGTTGAATCTTTCCGCTCTTCACACCTTCATAGAATGCGATGAACGGACTAGATGTGCCTGTATACCCGTATCTATCTCCTACATACAGGATTTTGTTCATGTCGATTTGGAACCGCTCCTGTAGACGTGTCGAGTCGCTATAGGCAAATTGTGAAAGACAGAAAGCATTGATGTCTTGAATCTTCAGATGGTTACGTGATAACAAATCCTCTATCATTCTGTCGGTAATCGGTGCGCCGAAGGAGGTGTCGAACGGCAGGAATCGCAGAAACTTCCCTTCTCCTCGTCCTGACAATACACCGCTCATCCCTTCAATCGGATATAGAATTTTGTCTGTATTTGCTGAATATGTATGATATTCGGCATCGATGAATCCTGTATTCTCGGTAGTCTTCTCTAAAATGACGGCACAAGCGGCGTCTGCCAGTGTCGCATATGATATTTCCTCTTTAGGGTTCGAAAGGATAGAGAGTTGTTCCGAACCAATGACAAGCGCTCGCTTCATTTGAGGATTTGCTCGCATGTACATCGAAACCTGCTCGACGGCAATGGTCATCCCTGCACAGCTTGCATTGACATCCATGACACGGGTATTGCTTTTTCCTTTGAACGCCTCATGAATCATCATGGCATTGGATGGAATTGAATATTCCGGCGCCTGTGTCGAGAATAGTATCATGTCGATATCCTTCATCGTAAGTTCCGAGCTTTCAAAAGCCTTTTCGACAGCCTTAATCGCCATCGTCAAGCCCGTTTCTTCAGGGTCTTTGATGATATGGCGCTTCTTTTTACCCATATGGTTCAAGAATCCTTCGACATCTTTGCCTTGCTTCTTGAAATGCTCAATATAATACGCATTGTCTACGGTATTTTGTGGATGATAGATTTCAATCTTACGGATTTTAACGTGATGGAACATCCGTCTCCCCCTCTATTCAAACTGGTCTCAGTATATGATTACAACACGTATCAGCTTATCATGTATTTACTTTTGTCCCTATACTCATTTTTTTGAGTATAAAACATGAAAAAGAGAACGATTTCTCGTCCTCTTTTCATGTACATCATGATTGTTTCTCATCTGATAATATGACGTTCAATTTTTTTCTCTAATTCTTCAGGGAGGATATATGTCACATCGGAAATCTCAGCAATCCCTGAGAAGCGGATAACTTTCAATACTTGTTGTCGAATCTCTTCGTTCAAAATGATAAAGCAAATCTCTTTAAAGTTCGATTTTCGATACAAGGCGAACGATACTTGTAGTTTCGGTAGCATTTCTCGGTCTATGACGTCCATACCTTGAGAGTCTAGAATCAACAGGTAATCATTTGTATCTAACGGATACACCGACTTTAAATAGTCAGAATGAAACTCTGCCGCCTTCGCTTCGTCAAACGTTCCTCTCACCTTAATCGTCACCAAACGCCTATAGGTATCCACATCAATCGTATACCATCCGATTTCGTTCATATACAATCCTCACTTTTGCAATTTTTCTTTCGTCTTAGCAGTATGTCTACATGTGATAGATATATCGGCTATTAATGAATATCTTTTATTTTAGATTCCCGAATGTTTCAGTTCAATTTGGGATGTGCTTGACTGATTACGGAAATGTCGTCACATTTCCATGGAATATTATAAGCGTTTTGCATAGGATAGGATATACTTAAAATTTTGAGTATCTACGGATACCGTTTATTTCAAAGGAGATGTTCATCATGAGCACACCACGTTTTGTATTTGACGAAGGATTTTCACCTACACAGTTAGGGAAAAAGGCACACTCATACCGCAGACCCCGGGGCGTCTCAGGGTCATTAAACAACATCACAGTCGCCTCGTATGTTCTAGGGGATATGGAAGTCGAACTATCGATGTATTTAGGAAGCAAAGATGAGAATCGGCATGAGTATGTACGCTTTCTTGAAAGTGGGAAAGTTGTAGGTCAAAGTCATCACACCAACTTCTTGGAAACAGCCACGTCACCAAACCATTTGATGGTTAGTCTTCGCAATGAAGCACGTCAATCCATGGTATTGCGCAAATATGACGAACATGTCTTAGAACGAATCTCATTGATTTTCCCATTCAAGGGGAAGGTCTTACGTAAAAAAATTCAGGATGAAGGGATTCATTTGTTGAAAGTCCTGATGCATGGTTACGTAAAAGACCATCCGAACAATTATTTAGAAATTAAGTCCGAGTTCTTCAATTCGAGATTAGAGTTCGTGATTCAAGCTCGTTCAGAGTTATTTCTGAAAGATAGTGAGCGTCTTGCTTTGCAATCTGATTTAGAAGTGATTGAAGAGGACTTGATGATTAAGGTTTCAAGGTGGTCTTTAGAGGAACGGTTAAAAAAAGGGGCAGATGAGAATGAACTGACATATTTGGTCAATCAAAAATACCTCACCGCTCACGCCACGAGACTGAAAACATCGTATCGTAATGAAGAGATTTTCGAAATCACGTCAAAAGGATTGTCATTGGGAGTCGAGGTCTCAACGATTTCCTCTGAAGAAAGGTTTGCGCTTTACGCAAAAGAAATGGGCAAAAACAAGGTGAAGGTGCAGGATATCAGCCACACGAGTTGCGAATTGGATAAACTACTCAAACTTGTGATGCGGATGTTCAGCGGAACCTTCGATGACCCATTGGAGAAACTATTTGTTCATCATATTATATTGCGGGATGAATCGGATTCTCTCGATGAATGGGTGTCAGAGAAATTCATGCGAACATTGAATGCGCTAGGAGATTCAAAAGATTTTTACGTTTTTGCTGAAAAAGGAATTCCCGTCTTTAAAAATTTAGCCAGGCACTATCTCTGGTTTTTCTCGACGGAGTACCCAAAGGAACAACAATCGTTAGAATTGATTGATAAGGTGTTGAAAGAATGTACAGTAAAAGCCAACAAAGAAGAGGTGTAACCCTCTTCTTTTTTCTATGAAATAAAAAAGAGCCATGATAGGCTCTTAGAATCAGATAAAGAAATCACAGCTCCGAAAATAGGGCTGTCACCCATTCAGGAAACAATCCTACTTCCTGTTCTTTATACGAATATCGCTGATTGTTTACTTTTAACCGGTATTGCCATTCACCGCTCTCCTTTTGGTGAATCGTTAAAAGCTCATCCTCGTTATGAAACGTATAGACTTGTTCGACTTTATTAAAACGATTTGTTTTTTGCTCATCGCCCGAATAGAAAGGATGTTTTGTCATTACATCATGCTGTCTCTGTTTCTGAGCGGAAGTCTCCTTTTCAAGCTGAGAAACCAGGATGTCTCTTGTCTTAAAGTACTCATCCACTTGACCATGCAAGAACGGCGGGATGGATTTCGTAAAATTCATCCACGCTTCACATGTCCCCTTTTTAGGAATCCAATAGTGACAGCGTTCACCGAAGGACGGTTCTTCTCCAGTGACGATGAAGTCTCGATATAACTTTAAGATATAGCGGGTCTTGTCCGCCGAGCAAGGAGAACCTTCATGCTTCACGATAAGTACATCAAGTTGGTGTTCAATCATCGCATAGTTTGTCATCAATAGTTGCAAGGCATGAATCTGTTCGGGTGTATAAGCCACCCCCTTTGCTTCTTGCTCCACATTGAGGAGGTTATACGATAACAAATCTTGTAATTGTTCCAAATCAAACGTTACCAATAATCCAAAATGTTCGGGGTCGAGTAACGTTTCCCCGTATTCTTCGATATATTTTGCACATGCCGGAGAGTGTTTTTTCTCTGCTTCACGACCGAATGCATCACCCAATGCACCAATCACCTGAACCAACTGCTCAGGTGTCACCTTCTTCTTATCTGTCATCTTACCTATCCCCTTTCGATTCATCGTTGTTTGTGGTTCAAATCCACACCATATTTCTTAATCTTCAAATTCGTCCTGACAGGCTTTCGAGATTGCATTTCCTACTTGTTCCTCGACATATGCGAGCATCTTTGCCAATTCTCGAATAGTATACTCTCGTTTCTCAGTCAATCTAATCCTCCGTTTGAAGACCGAGACCACGTGATTGACCATCAAATCGTTTGCCTCTTCATATGTGACCAATTGATTGGCATCATAAGGGAGTTGTAACAGGTATTTTTGAACTATCGTGTCATTGGTGTCTGCTTTTCTCTCATTCATTCAGTTCAACTCCAATTCAACCGATGGATTTGTCATTCCAACAACATTCGGTTCCTCGTATTTCTTCCCGAAAAATTCTTCGTATTCTCCGATAAGACGATTCCTCTCCGCAACATACAGCTCGTCCGTCATCCCAGTCCAATGATTCTCTAGTGATTGAACTAGAACATTTAGATTCTCTAGATAATGCGCCTCATGGTTCTCCTGAAGAACTTGGAATGCTTCGACCTCAAGCCAATCTTCATATTCATCCCATTCAAATCCGGATGTTCCACCTTCCCCGTGATAGCTGAAGAACACCATCAATAACACGTCCTTTTGATTCGATGGGGTCAATTGTTCGACAATATCCTCATCTTCCATCTCTATAGCTCTTCCATGCTGAATATTCAAGTACGTGAAGGCGACCTTCTCGCCATCTAACTCGTATAGTTTCCCTTTTCCCTCACTGTTTACAGAAATCAAAGCGTAACCTGAAATCATCATCTATCCCTCCTAAAACATTCTCTGACAAAAAAATGAGAGGAAGAAACCTCCTCTCATAACATGTAAATCACAAAATCGTTGCCGTTTGCCAAAAGTTCATCGACAGCGTCCTTGTCCTGTTCGAATTTCGACACATGGACATCGGAAACCGGTTCAATCCCCCAAAAATCAAAGATTTGATTCAGCCCCTCAAGGCGTGTCTTTGCACTTCCTGTGTAAAGCGTTGATTCTGAAAGGAAATCCTCGAATGGCTTAGATGCATCAAAATCACCCTTGTTGAAGCGACTCATATATTGATTGCTCCGGAATTGGTCATCGTCCTCACCGACAGGCAAAACGGAACCAAAGCCGACTTCACCCTCGCCCAAATTGAGCACCACATTCAACTCTTCACCGTCTGCGATTTCGTCCAATAGTACACGTTCCTTCATTTGATTCATGAACATTCTCCTTTTTTAAATGAAATTGACATTTGATGAGCTTCTCATGTTGAGAACACCAATGTTTTGTTGATAGTTCATCTTATTCACTTTCAAACAGGATTAGTACCTCTCTCGACTAAAAGTTGATTCTGATATTATTAGGTTTACATAATATATTATTGTAAACCAATCAAAGTGACACGCCTTGTCAAATATTCTATATATATGACATGTATAAATTCTTGTTATCGCCGATGCCTATGTTTGAGTCATATCGTGACACCAAATAGCATAAGATGGGACATATTGAATCAATGGCGTACACTTGTACAATTTATTTAAAGGGAGAGATTGATATGGAACCATATCCATTTACATTTCAAGTGGGAAATCACTTTACGAAAGGGAAATACGGCAAGACAGGGAATGACTGTCGAACCAACGAAACCAACTATGCTGTCTACGGCGGAATGCTTGGAATGCTTAGTCATCCCGAGCTTGGCGGTATGACTCTTCATCTCAATTATTCTTGGGGTGAATTGATACGCCATCAGGGATTCCTGGAGTATAAAACTAACGGCGGGAAGCGACTTCAATCATCTTCCAAAGAAGTCATTCCCTACGGAAAATCTGAACTGTTCGTCCGGATGACGAAACAATTGCGTGTGTTCAAGGCATACGAAGGTTTGGGCAATCACGAATACCACTCGTTTGAAATCATGTCTGCCACCGTTCCGTATATCACGAAGAAGATGTTGACGAATGTGGCTTCCTATATCGAGCGGAAAATACAGCGACAGCTTAACATCTACTTTGAAGACGAGGTCATGTGTGAGGTCACCTCGGATAATGTAGGAATCGTGAATCAACTCATCCTACACGTATACGAGGAACGGCTTGAACATGCCGAGAATGTTAAGAATGTCAGAGAGGTATTCATGTCCCTAAAGCAAGAATTTAAAGAGATGTTGATTAGAGAAGAACAAGAAGAACGTCGAAATAAAGGGACAAATTTAGATTTTTCATTTTCGATACTTCCATTTCCCGTTCTAGAAGAACGAAATAGACTATCCCGGATGTCCACTGAAGAGTGGGATGGTAAAGAGTTTCTCAGCATCACACACGAAGGGTACACGATTGGTATCGAGTTTCAAAAACCAAGACGTGTGGATGCCTATGGGAGCAGGGAATATCGCTTCAATGTGTTCACGATGCGCTTTGGCAAACGTAAGAAGTCATTTGCATCTGTAGAGAAGAACATCACGGTAGACTTCGACACTCTTATCCGAGAATTGGCGCCTTACTGCAGAGAATTGTTAGGTATCGACCTATTTGGCGATGTGCTGAGAGGTTCATATCAACCGGACAATGAAGTTAAAATCCTAAATGAGTTGTTCACGAATTATGGAGACAGCGTTGAATTTCACTATAAGACTGAAGAGACAGACACCTCGATTGAATCGATGTTGTTTGCGACAATAGCAAACCCTTTAATGGATGACCAGAGCCGAACCACACTCGGTTCCTCCCTGAAGGTTATGGTACGACAAGCTTTACAACTGCCCCCTTTCTGAATGAGGGGCTTTTTTCTTTCATTGAGAGCATCATTAAGAATCAATTGCTAGATATGATTCAGAAGACATTAAACAAGCCCCCTTTTCATTAAGGAGGCTTTTTTTCTTATAGTTCCGTTCGTTCGAGTTTCAGGTCAAAGGTGAATCCTTGACCGGATAACATCAATTCCTCTTCCTGACCATTCTCCATCATGATAACGAAGTCCCATTCCCATCCGTTCGTCTCGAAGTTCGTCTCCCGATACCCACGTTCAGCTAAGTACTGTTTCAATTGATATGGGCTGATTCCTGTACCACCCAATTCTAGCTCGTACATCTCCTTGTTTTTTAAGAAAGCATCCACGAGTTCGACCATTTTCTTTTGATTCTCTTTTTTCAAAGCCTGATTTGACATAAAACCCACTCCTTTTTACGACTTTTTGTCTCTATTTTCATCATTTTAATGTAACAAATGCTCTCAATACGTTACATCAATAGAGTATCACTGTATTCATTAAAAGTCTAAAAAACGTTGCTCTACCAACGTTTAAGTCGATTTATAACCATTCTATTAAAAATGAACTCATGTAACAAAATTACTACAATTGATACATTAGAATCACGATTTAACCCCTCCATCTGTTGCATCGAGACGGGTAGGTGGTCGATTATTCGTTTTTCGATGCATCTGAGGGCGCAAAATATAATTACCTTATAGTCACTTATTTTTTATATAAATATTCAAGAATTAAATTCTTGGATTTATGCCATAATATTTCACTGTATAGGTTTTGTTGCCATATCTCGACATATTATGCGGTGTGATTGAAAGGCGAATTTGGAGGAAAAAGAGGAAGAAGCAAATCGAACAGGAATAGGTGTTAGAGGGGTGAAAAATAGGAGAAAGAAGGAATCCTAAAGATGATTGACAAGAGAAAACAAAAAGACCCATCTTGGGGTCTTTTCTTGCCATCCGATTGATGATTTGGCATGGAATCAAACAGTCATCCGCTCGACAGTCCGGATGATATCCCGAGGAGCACAACGATATAGACCGGCAGTGTTGAAACAATTGTACTCAACTATCTTCATGCCTTCATTCGTCTCTGCGATATCAATCACGAACGCCTGAGCAATTTGAAACTTGTCCACCATCGCTTGGGCGTGACGAGCAACCTCTACTGGAGGTACGTGTGTGATATCGAGCTTTCCTGCTACCCGATAACTTGAACCGGTCACGACTTTCCCATCGACCACAAAGAAGCGATATTCAGCCTCGATATCCTTCAATGGTGCCATCATCAGCGTTTGTCCTCTGTAATTACTTCCCGTGTGATTTTCTCTATCTTGCCACTCTTGAAAATCACTCCGTGAGACGACCATCCCACCGAACAATTTCGTTCCACCAGTCGGTCGGATGAAGAACGTCTCCCATTCCGGATTCAAGTCCTGGAGCTCTCCGACGAGGAACTCGGGGTTCAGCAGTTCATCCCCTACCCGCTCACGGATGTACGACATCTCGAATCGCTCGTTCATGAATGACCCGGGATGAACGTTCATGCGCCGCAACGTGGCATCAAATCGTTTCGAACCGTATCCAATTACACATCCGCTCTCAATGAATGCATTGAATATTTCTTCTCCATCGTCAAGTGGAACACGGGATTTCTTGTCTAATACAGTTATGGAGTCATCCTTATTGAGCCGTACAAACAAGAAATCACGTCCTTCAGACTCAAGCCCTTCCATCATCGTTTCGACGCTTGCATTATGGTTCAAGAACTCCTGAATAAGCCATTTCATCAATATCCCTACTCTCTAATCTGTATTAGCCAACCATGCGCATATCAGCCGTAGTTTCGACCTTTAGCGAGAAAAATCCTTTTCCTTCGACCCTATGTAGTGAGGGGAGTTCTGACTTCATCTCCTGATAGAGTTGTTCCCACAAGGATTTGTTCGTGCAATAAAAACGCCCTGTCATCCGCAGTTCCGCCTTAAATTCATTCATTATCTTTTCATGTTTTCTCATCATATGTGATTCCTCCTAGAATGTCGCACATATTCGTGCCGCCTTCGTTTTGATAGTTCATGTCCATGTTATACCGGTGAAAGACGCCTTATTCAGCAAGAATGAAAATAAAAAAACGTGTTCTCAATGAGAGACACGCTTTGCTGACGACTTATCATATGGATATGTTTGATGTTTTTCATACTTGATAAACGCCTCATCCTTCGAATGAATGGTCACTTTTCCGGTCTCTTGCTCGACGGAATACACACAATGAACCTGACAGCCTTTTGAGAAATTGGCTTTCGTTTTTAGGGACAAGAGAGACATCGGGACATATCGGTACTCTCTACCTGGATTTTGGAACCCCAATGCGAAGACCTGTCGTCTCGTGCGAATCGCCTTGGGAAATTCAACTCTATCCAATCGAATGGATTTCTCGATGACCCTGATTTTACTACAGTCCTTCAGACACTTCAGTTCCGGAAGAACCGAAAGCTTTAAATCAGTCTCCGCACTTGTTTTCTCAAGCCATTTAGCAGACATGTTTTTCTTTTTTAGCGAGTCATAAAACCGCTTGGCGTTGTACCTTCCCTTCCCGTTTGGACGGTATTCGACCCCGCACAGGTGCATGTAATTATTACCCCTAGCTTTGATGACGAGTTCTTCGTATTGACTTGATTCATTGACATAGACATAATGGAGTTCAATGTTCACGATTTCTTGATAGGCGGCAAAGCCTTTGTTGATGGCTTCCATTGCTTCTTGATTGCTGTGGTTTTTACGATTCGAGCTGTACTGTGTCATCCGCATTCTCCTGTGCTCATTAGTGTATACAGAAAAGACGAAGACAGTTAAGAACTTCTCAACCATCTCCGTCAGTTTTTGGGTTTTTATGTTGCCTGCCAACGACCTAGCACCAAAATCACTCTAGGAAGAATTTCAGGTTGTTTAGTTGCCCGCCCAACCACGTCCTCTTCAATTGTTACATCAAAGATAGGCAAGTCTAGATACTGTGCGCAAAGGACGTTTTTATGAGCTATCATGCGGGTTTTTATGTTGCCTGCCAACGACCCGGCACCCGTAGTCCGGGATGAGTTTCAGGTTAATTATCAGGTGCCCAATCACCTTGTGACTTAACTAAGTCTAAATGAAATCATATCAGATAACACAACCCGAGTCAACTAAAATTATACAAATTGGCTTTTGTATAAGTTAAGACTCTTACAATTATAGTATTTCCCATCATGTGAACTTATTACACCTTCAAACACGTATTTTATCTGAACAGAAAGAGGCTCACGTAAGTGAACCTCTCATACAATGCGCCTCTCATTAGTCTAAACTCGCCGTTTCTCTTTCAGCGTGCTCCAAATAAACGAATTGTTCGATATAGTTGGTATCCTCACTGAATACAGGGATATTGTTATCGACTGCCCAACGGTTTCTGATGACCTCCATCTTCCCGATTCGCTCATTCTCAATCGTGTCCGGATAGGATTCTTTCTTGATGACAGCTCCCCGTTGGTAATGCATCGGCAATGCCGAATAGGAGACACCTTTCTCATTCAAGAGTCTTTCTTGCATCTCTTTCCCATTCAATCCTTGCAGGGATGAGTGCGAGAAATGTTGTTGCGCCAACATCGAGACGCTGTTCTTCATCGCATCACGTTCTCTCCAAAGGAAGTAGTTATTCACATCTTCTTTCGGGACGACATAGGCACGTGCATCGAATGTTGCCAACTCCTTGTCGGGATAGACCTTTCGCATCTCTTCATTGAATTTAGCCGTAGCCAATGACGCACTGACCGACACCAACTTCTGCAGGTTGTTGGCAAACCAACTCTGCGTCCCGACCTTGTCATAATTCGTGACGAGAATGCTGATTTCGTCTGACTGGTGATACGCAAGCTTTGCGCCACCGATATGCTTCACCAGGTACTTGCACGTCTCCCAAAAAGCATGGATGAGCTTATCATCGAACGGCTTCTCCAACCCTTTCGTGTACGTATGAAAATGCGAACCATCAATCCGGATGATGACCGGCATCCGCTCCGGAAGGTGATGACGAAAGGCGTTCTCGTAACCCTTCATTCGATTTCCAAACAAATCCTTCTTCATATGACCATCTCCTATTTCCTGTTCAATTGTTAAAAAAGAGAGGCGAATCTTCGCCTCTCACAACATCAGCCTTCAGACGGACTGACAGGCATCTCCGTATCGAATGCGGCGTAGATAGACTGCCAGAAATAGACTTGTTCTTCATCTTCGTCTTCGTTCCATTCTGGCTCCGCAACCCAAACCGTTCCTTCTATGTCGAGGAACAGGGCAGTATCAATCCGATAGTTCGCACTGTCTCGGTATGGCAACTCGATGCCATACGCCCCTGTGTCTGCATTGAATTCGATTTTGCACTCGTGACCATATTCTTGCTCATCCGAAAGCAATCGCACCTTCTTCTCAAATTCATCTGCGCTCAATCCAGTAATTGCTGTCTTCTCGTGCAACCATGTGTCCAACATAAGACCGCCCCTTTTTCATCATTATTCACGGAATCCCTGATTCATGTGATACTCTATCCTATGCGATAGGATTGCCAAGATAACAACAGGCGCATCATTCATTAAAGTGATATGCCTTTTTGGTTTAACTCCTGTCTTGCAACAGAAAGGTCTGTTTTGACGTCATTTATGAATCGTTGTCGTTCTTTCTCATCTAATGACTTTTTCCAAGCATCAAGATATGCCTCAGCTTCTTCTCGCAGTTCTGCCGGCACGTCCTCATTCTCATGAATTTGCGTAAGAACCGTCACAAAGTGCGGCGGGGGTGGAGTTTCTACTTCTCCATCCATCGTTAGCGTGTCGTCTTGGCTAGAAGCGTCGAAACATTCCTTACACACTTTTTGCTTGAGAATCGAAGCGGTCAAACTTGGTATGCTGTCCGTCAGGGAATTTCGCAATTCATTTTGAGCTTCAATGAACGCTTGCTCCACCTTTTGAAATTTGCTTTCAACCTCATAAAGCTCTTGAAGCATGAGCCTTGACCGATTTGGTCCTTGAAGCTTCGTTTGATATTCACGATATAACAAATGAGCATCCTGAACTTCTTTCAATTTTTCTTTCAAATACAAGACGCTATCCGGCTTCACGAAGCGCCCGAAGACTTGATATTCCTTCGGTGTGACGAAAGTCAAAACTTCTGCCATCTCTTCAATATTTTTTTGGTAATCTCGGGTCTCCCTACATGTACCGTTTACAATCAGAAGATGGATAAATCCAACTATGATAACGGTGAGAGGAACACTATCGAATTGCATGAATACGGTGTACAACACGACGGCGGATGGGAGTAGAATGCTATGCACTGTTAAAGCAAAAAACGGTTGCAACAAATCCAATCTAGACGTATTGGCATTTGTAAATCGCTTCACGTCATCGTAGGACAATTCGAATCCCTGCCATGTCCGATATTTTTTCAGTGAGTACGTCATCGAGTACATGACTACGGTATTCATTAGAGTCATGAGAAACCCACAAATGGCAACCTTTATGGCAACCTCATTCATTATCGTATTCGGCACCCATTCAAGCATTTATTTTCCCCCTTCAACATCATATTTCTTTATTCTTATTAAGCACATACTCTGCAAGTACACTTATTGCTTCGCTTGAAGATGTGTGCCAATTCCTCTGGCATCTTGTCGGTGAATGATGATTTCAACTTGCGTCGGTAGAATTTTAAAGATTTCTCCGACTCTAAAAGTTTTTTCTCAGCCTTCACTAGCTTTTTGGTCAATTCTTCAATTTTCTCACAGTCTTTTTCGATATCCATGTCCATAAGGATATTCTTGACTTTTTCGACTTTTTGCTTCTTTTTGAGAAATCGACTTGAAGCTTTTTCGTATAAATCAATGCGAATGTCTATCGTCTTGATTCTTTTTACTTTTATGAATCGACCGAAATGTTGATAATCCTCGGGTGTGATAAGTGTGATTTCTTTGGCTTGTTGTTCAACCCAATTTCGGTGACCATTGCTCACCAAATAAACGATAATGATGGTAATTAAATTTGAAAAGAAATGCATACAAACCGAAAAATTCTCAATCCCCATCGATTCTTGCACCGATAGCCCCACAACCGAAGAGAAGATGAATGGAAGTAGAGGAATCATCAAGAATGCGGCTACTTCTTCATGAACCTCACCTCCTACATCCGAGAGTGCCGAGACTTCAACATAATTGAGAGAAAAACCTTGTTCTGTCACATATTTTTTTACATAAGTAGGGATGAGAAATACAAAGAAGGCACAGTAAGATATGAATAGTCCCCCGAAAACTACGCCATAAAAGTATTCATCCAACGTCTCCCCTAATAGTCCTAGCATATAACCTCTCCCTTTCCACTCATGATTTATTTAATCAGTTTCTTGGCAAGCTCCAACTCGACACGCACATCGTTCAAGCGCTCGTCCTCCTGGCGCTTCAAATCCTCGCTCATCACATTATCGAGTGTCTCTTTCGCTTCTTCTCGCATCTCTTGCGGTAACGTCGTGTCTTCGGCGATGTTCTGCAAGACACGGATGTGATGAGGCACGACGGTTTTTGGAATAAGTTGCTCACCATTCTGTTTTCTAGACAAGATATGTGCGAAACGTTCCGGCATCTCATCGGATAATTCCAATTCGACTTCTTTATTCGCCATAATGACGTCATGGGTTCTGCTGATAATTTGCTCCTTTAAGAACTTAATTTTCTGTTTCTCTTTCTGGGCACTATCTAAATCACCCAAATCATATTCCTTTTGAAGGCGAAGCTCACTCATTTCAAGCTTGTCATGCAGTTTCTTCAACTTGTGCTGAGCGGTATCTAGTTCTGAAAGAGCATATTCGTAATCTAAGGGACTCGGTATATACTTGATAGGACTTCCATTGTCCGTGCATACCGTCAAGCGGATATTGGACACCTTACGAGTCTCTCTTTCTATATTTTTCTTTACCTGCTTATAGTCTGTTACATATACCCATAGCATCACCCCGAACGAATACAGAGTGCTGAGATACCCAATATTAAAGAGACCGTCGAGTAACACCACGACGGCATACCCTAATAGAAAAACAGGAATGAGTAGGAAGGTGAGTGCAAATTCACTAGTGAATAAATTGTCACGAACATCGCTTCGTCCGATTGCTAGTTTTTTGAAGTATTCATCCAATGTGATGGCGTATCCATCCTTCGTCAAGACCTCCTTCTTCCCATGCGATTTGATGACCCGTTCGATTAGCGGAAATAACGCCAACCACAACGCTAAAGAAATTAACAATTCTATATACCAATTCAATGCAATCGCCTCCATTTGTGTATACTGAAACTTCAGACAAATTTGTATTTTAATCATACCACGTTTTTGACTATTGTCAAATTATTAGGCAAAAAAAAAGAATAGGAAATCCTATTCTTTGATTCGTTCATATATTGTCTCAACGACCCTTTCCGGATTGGTCGAGCCTTGTAGGTAAACCAGTTTGATGGAATGCTTGGCGACTTCTCTCATCAATTTCTCATAGAAACCATGATTGAAATAGTCCGCATTGATACAGACAATATCAAAGCTTGCGATGAATGAGAGTTTTCGGTTTATATCATCCACATCGATGAAGCGGGAGTTCGGGAACTCTTCCTTCATTTTTTGTATCCAGTTCGGGTGTCCCCCAAAGAACACGACACGGTCGTCCCGAATTTGTTCACGTTTTTCTACAATCGGCACCTCTTTGTATCTAGATGTCTGCTCATTCTGATACAGCATCGTTCGAATACCGGCGACCTCTTTTTGAAGAGGTTTCAGTTCACTGAGTTGAGCTTCGAGCACCTTGTTCTGACGGGTCAATTCTTTGACCTGTTCTTCTGCGGCAATCAACTTCTGTTTTAACAACTCTTCTCGTTTATGAAGTTTCTCTTCTAAACGTTTCAACTCAGACTCTTTGTGCTGTATCGCTCGCTGTTTGTCCAGGACTACAACAAACTTTTCTTCCTCTGAAGTATCCAGTAACTCATACTTCAAGTGATTGTACATTTGAGCCAATTGCCTAATATAGTAGATAGCCGGAAATGCCTGATTGAAGTTGAGACCACAGTCCGGGTATTCATCCACCATTCGGGTGAATTCGACAAGAACATTCCGCATCTCTACTTCGCTCACAGGTTTCATCTGAAGCTCAATCGGGTCAATCCCTACGGCTTCAAGCACGTCTCCATAGAAAATCATATTGTGCACCCGTAATTTGACCTGCTCGGAAAAGTCACTGGTCGCATCCGGGTTCTTACTTAGAGCTTCTTCGACTGTTTTTCGTTCTTGAGCGTACATTTCCCAAATAGATGTTCCTGGTTTAAATGAATCAAGATAATGTTGTTCCTTTAGGATTTCGACCTTTTCTTGAACGAAATTTTCGTTTTCGTTCCACATTCGCACTCGTTCATCCGGCGTGTTCGGTGTATCGTTCATCCCTATCATCGCTAACGCTGTATCCATATCAATCCCCATATTTGCCTTCTTTTTAAAACAAATGAACATGGCGACATACATGGAGTGGATATAGATATGCGCATTCATCATATCTGCCTTCGTGCGGTTTCTGTATCGATTCTTATAGGTCTCCTCGTCAAATCCTTTATTTCTCTCGATGAAACGATAGAGGTCATTGAAGGCGAACTTGATGATAGACATCAACACATCATCTTTACCGGTTTCTTCACTCTCTTCAAATATTCCAATCACCATGCGTATGGATTTCTCTACCTCATAAGGATAGCAGTTAAGTAGTGGGTGGTCTTTATAGACACTCTTTTGATAACGAGAGAAATACGTCCATTTATGCTTGTTGTATTTATCCTGAATGTACTTTCGGCTCCGCACATCACTAGACAACGCCACAAAGAAATAGGGACGAATATCCAACCGAGCCCCATTGATGTTCAATATATAAGGTTCTGGGCTTCCTGTTGACATCAGAACACTCCCTTTCCATATTTTCTTTCTTTAAGGATACCCGACTTCTTGTCGAATGTGAATTTGTCCATAAAAAAAGACCCTTTATGGGGTCTTGTTCGTTATTTCGTCTTACGCTCTGCAAGACCTTTCGCAATCACTAATTTAGCCAATTCACTCATGTCAATCTACTCCTTCTATCAAAAGCAATGCTTTCCTGTTTTTATTCGTCTCATCTATGATAGTCATGATTCTCTAAAATATTCGTTTCACTTATGACTTACTTCGATAAAACACATAATACTCATCATTCTTTATGAACGGGACGAGATACGGGTACTTAGTGGGATTGTATCGCTTGTAAATCGATAGATATGATGTCGTTTCCTTTCCAACCATATCAATCTCACGCATATTGTTGTTTTTCACGAAGATGTCTTCGTCATTTGTCGAATAGGAGATACGCACTCCCTTGTCTTCACTTATGATTCTTGAAATCAAGTCCTCATCTTTTTGCTGAATGAAGACTTTCTTGACCTCCTCTTCAAGCCGATACTGATTCTGTTCCCCCCACTTTTCTACCAATCCCCCGATAGGGTTCACAAAAAGAAAGCCAAATACGACACTGTAGAACAATCGGTACTTGAACACTTTGAGCGGTTTCAAGGCGCCATATAGCATCACCCCGAAGATGAAAGCAATCGATACGACCCCGATGAATGTTAATGTCAAATCCTCTCCCTCCCTTATTTCCTTTTTTGAACAATATTATCTTATTATTTACGTGAGGGAGTTAAAACAATTATACTGATACTAGAAAAATTGGAAATAGGAAAAAGGGGGAGTATCCGTGCCCAGTGTTTATGGGTTCGAGTTCAGAGAGTTGTCCATGTGTTCAAAGAATATTGGAGAGCGCCTCTTATCAGCCACCATATATTTCGACGGAGAGCCCGTGGGATTTGTTCATGAGGGAATAGATATGAAGCCACCGCACTTCACGATTCCCAGTAGACTTGAAAGCGAATGGCACGATGCCCTTCGAGGTTTCTATGAAATGAAGATTCGAACGCTTTCGGGACAAGCATACTCCCTTCAGAATGTTGAATGTGAGTTGTTCTATTATTTGATTTCCGCCATGGAATGGGAACAGTATTTCATTCAAGAATCAAGGGACACGGACATTACGTTGATTATTTATGAAGAAATCGATGAATCGCTTCATTGTCGAACAGGCGGATATCGAACGAAGGTCTTACGGCACATCGAGACAACCTCCCCCATCTCCACTAGAATACATAACGTTCAAGAATCGACGTCTTCACCTGGTTGGATAGAGACCCACTTCATGACGCTTTCGGATTTCCACATCAAAAAAGAGACCATTTAAGGTCTCTTTCGTTTTTTCTCCTCGATAAAATCAAAGAAACTGTCTAGATAAATGCTGTTGTAACGAAGACCTCGGTAGCGAGACATCTCTTCAAAAATCTCTTCTTCTGTCCAAGCAACTTTGTAGCTTCTTACGCTCTGTAGTGCGTCGTACACATCGACAATCGTCAAAATTTGGGCAAAGGGATGGATTTGATGTCCCAACAACCGGCTTGGATAACCACTCCCGTCCAGATGTTCATGGTGCTGTTCTTTCATCGCACGGACGATAGGGTTGATTCCCTCCAGATTTCCCAACACAGGATGTCTCTTCACCAATGTGAACTCATCATCAGTCAATGGTCTTTCCGCATATAGCGTATCTGCAGGCACGTAAAACTTACCGATATCGTGAAACAGCGCCCCTTGCTTTAAAATATCGATGTCCTCATCGTTTAACTCTAAATAAGAGCCGAAGTCTCCAATCAATTGAACACAACGTAGCGTGTGTTGGATGGTTTCATGATGCTCCACTCGATGAGCATGAAACAAAGCATCCATAATTGAGTTGGAGACCACATGAAGTTGGTCGTTCATGATTGCTCACCTCGTTTATAGTTGATGCCTTATGTTATGCATGGAGCGGATAATGATTCATAGCTCATACCGCCTTCAAAACTCACCCTTTATCAATCCCATACAATTTTAATGACTATTCTGTCCTCGTCAATAATGTTGCTTTAATAAATTGTTTAGAGTTTAAACTACTATCGCCGCTCGAATCCCACCACAAGAAAGAAAAAGGTGTGCAAGAATCCTGCACACCCTTCGCCTTAGTCTCATTACTTAGGAAATTGCCCCTAAATCTACCAATTCACGAGACAGCTCATCCGGTAGCTCTAAATCATTTGAGGAAGCTTTAGAAGCTTTCATCAACTCATCCAGTTCGTCTTCTGAAATTGTCTCACGTTCCAGTAATGCCTCTGCAACGCAGACAACTGTATTCCAGTGACCTCTCATCAAATGCTCTGTTTCTCGGTATAATCGGGTAGACAATAGAAGTGCCTCTTTCATAAGGATATCCTTATCCACTCCTAACTCCTCTAGGTTGACCATCCCTACCCCTTGCGTCATACCGTAAGCTGAAATCATTTGTTTAATCTTAGCCGTTGCCTGTTCGATGTCCGCACTTGCACCAGTCGTCACACGTTTTTGGTCTCCATATAGCAAGAGTTCGGCTACCCGTCCTGCGTATAATACCTTGACTTCGTTCTCCAACTCTTGAATCGTATGAAGACCCATCTTGTTCGGAGAGAAGAATGTGACCCCACCCGCTCCCGTCGTGGAAGGGAGAATTGTTACTCGACTAACGGAATTTCCTGTCTCAAGCAATTTCCCAAGGACTGCATGTCCTGCCTCGTGATAAGCAACCAGATTCAAGACATCCTTACTACGATTCTTTTGTGCATCCTTCTTGAAATGCCCCTTCAAGACTTTCCGGTCAAACGCTTCGTTCAACGAAGCCATATCGACCTTGTCTTTTCCATTGTCAACAGCGATGATGGTTGCAGAGTTGATGATACTCTCGATATCTGCCCCACTGAATCCAATCCATTGTTTTGACAACGCCTTGAAATCAACATCTTCAGCGAAGGTTTTGTTTTTAGTATGGACATGGATGATTTCTAATCGCTCCTCTGGTGTCTGAGGAACCGGAACCTTCACATGCATATCGAAACGTCCTGGACGAATCAACGCAGGGTCTAGAACATCAAGTCGGTTTGTCGTGGCGATGACCAAGACTCCATCTTCCTCGTCAAACCCATCCATCTGTGAAAGCAAAGCGTTCAGCGCCTTCGTATCTTCCGAATCTGTACGTGAGTTATTTCGCTTTCCTCCGATGGCATCGATTTCATCGATAAACAAGATACATGGAGCGTTGTCTCGTGCTTCCTCGAAAGCTTTTCGGATACGGCGTGCCCCCATCCCAACGTACAACTCAATGAAGTCACTACCATTTGTCGAATAGAAAGGTACTCCCGCTTCTCCTGCAATGGCTTTAGCCATCAACGTCTTACCTGTCCCAGGGTCTCCATAAAGAATCATCCCTTTCGGCATACGTGCACCACTATCAAGGTATTTGTCCGGTTCTTTCAAGAATGAGACTAGATTTCGAACAGAATCTTTCACTTCTGCATATCCCGCCACGTCCTCGAACGTCACATCCGGTGTTTCAATATCATCTCCTACTTTTTTCGCCGTATTCTTCCCTTTCATACCACGCATTTGTAGATAGATAGCGAGAATGAAGATAAATGGGAATGCAATCGTCATGAAGGTTGACATGGTCAACGAATGTTTGAATGAAACATCTACACCTTGTTCCAACATTTCTTTTGTGAATGTATCGTAATCAGGATAGGTCGTCTCGTGATAATCACCCTTTGTGGTTTTGTAGACGACAATACCCTTCCCTTTATTGATGCTTGCCTTTTCAACCTTTTCTTCCTTTACTTGAGCCATAAACTCGTTATAGGTAATCTCATCCGGCTTGTTCTCCATTTTATAGAGTTCGTTCCCGAAAATAAGCAACACCGGCAACATGAACCCAATGATTTGAATCCAACGTCCCTTTGATGACTTTTTACTTTTGCCTCTGACGCCTGTAGGCTTCTTTTTCTTGAAGCGACCGATTAGCCCCTTCAACTTCCCTGTTTTTTTTCCATTCTTATTCGTATCTTTTTGACCATTCTTTTTTCGCATATCTGTTCAAACCCCTTTATCTTATCGACGTTGTTGTATAAAAGAAAGAAGCGGGGACCAGCCGCTTCTTAGGCTCCTTTTTAAATGGAGCGGGTATAGCAGGTTTCATGGACGTGTTATCGGGGAGATATCAAACATCCGTATTTTGACCAAAGTCATATCTTTCACCAACCGTGCTTGATATGATTTTGTCGTCCCTCGATTAACCAGGAGGAACTTTCTAACCTTAGTATAGTATCTATTTTGACTATAGTCAAATAAAAATATAATGTTTTTGAAAAAAATCGAAAAAAATAAGAGGAGCGAAAGCTCCCCCTTAATCCCGGACTATAATCTCGTAAGAACCTCTCACGATTTGCAAGAATCCATCGACGACCCGCTCACCTGAACCATCCCCGAACAAGACATCTATCAAGGATGTCCACTCCGACTCTGTCGGATTGAAAATCATATCTGCTCCCCCATACAAGAAACCAAATATGAGAAAGACAGCACCAAGAATTGCAAGAGGGGTAAGTTTATCTATCACAAATCCAAAAACGTTCTTCACGAGCCCTAGAATCACGGCAACGACGACACCTCCGACTATTAACATCTCCATCATCACTCACACCTTTCATCTACTATTGTTTATATCGAATCACGTCATATTATTTCGGGGTCATTCAAGAAAGGTTTGCCGCTTCGTCTTGGTGAAGTTCCTCTAAGTTGTCATCGAGTTGGCATTGCCCCTTCTTGATAATTCTATTATGTGCCAATACGGTTGATTTGTCAATTTAATTTGACAAAAGACTTCTGAAAAAACAAACTATTTGGTATAATTGAGCAAAGGATGGTGAACAGCATGGAAAAAGTGGAACGTCTGACCGTCACCCATCGCACTCGTACTCGGCTTCAATCACTGCCACCTGTCATCAGCGAATATGCATTCTGGTTGTCCGAAACCAAAAAGCCGCAAACTGTCCTGGAATATATTAAGGACATTGGCTTGTTCGTTGACTATTTAGAAGAGAAACGTAAAGAAACAGGCGATTCATCCATTGTCTTTGAAGAATTGTCCTCTCAAGATGTAGAAGATTTCTTATTTTCTTTTCTTTCTGAGCACGAAAAGGTATACCAACGGCTAAATGGGAAAGAAGTCCATCAACGATTCAAAAACTCCGAGAAGAGTCAGCGTCGAAAGCTTTCTTCCATCCGTTCTTTTTCCCGATTCCTTTTCATCGAGAAGAAGTTAATAAAGACGGATATCACTTACGGCATCGAGATTGGGAAGACACCAGATAAAGAATTGCCGTTTCTAAGCAAATCCCTTCAAAGTGCTCTCCTTGATTCGATGGAAGTACACAGTGAAGATGAATTTCAGAAGGTTCGAAATCAATTTATGGCTCTTCTCTTTATAAAGAATGGTATAAAGACAGGGGAACTCTTGGCGTTAAACCTCAAAGACATCTCGATGGAAAACAGACAAGTACGCATCCTTAGGGAAGATGAAGACCCTATTTATCTGTCACTCCAATCGATTCCTGACGTCATCATCAGACGTTATCTTGAATTACGTGGTGAGCGGAAGATTTTGATGGGGTGGCACCACGACGCATTGTTCGTGTCGATGCGGAATAAGCGACTGAACCGCCGGACTATCCATTACATCTTTCAACGCTACGAGGGCTTCCTCCACCTAAAAACGCCATTGACTCCTCAATTGCTTCGAAATACATTTGTGAAGGAATCCGTGTCCAAAGGTGGAGTAGAGGATGAACTCTCCAAGCAACTAGGGATTCATGATAAATATTCGATGAGACGAACCTACCCCGTGCTAAAAGAGATGCGTAAATAAAAAAAAAGACGGTGCTTATACCGTCTTTTCTTGTTTCTCATATAGCTCTCCCATTTAGAACGGCAATAGAATGGAAACTGGCAGAATCGATAGGAGTTCCGTTCCAATCTCTTCAGCACGTTCCCCTTCCACTACAAGCTTCATCTTGCTAGGATTTTCATTGAAAGATAGTTCGATACTCGACACATCCTCAAAAAGTTCCGTCCGTTCTGACACCCATTGTTGAAGGTATAGCTCCGCCCCCAACTTATCAATCAAAGGATGAACATCTTTTGACACCTCAAATACCATCCGTACCACCTCTTTTTTCTTTTAGTATCTCACTAATTTTGAATATAGTCAAAATAAAAAGAGGAGCGAACCTCCTCTCCTCTAAATCATTTCCTTTCCATATTCAATTGTTGCTCTTCGAACTATATTTTGAACATTGCTGTTTGAACTTGTGAAAGCAATCGTCAGCCATCGGACTCCATGAATGTCTTCTTCCGAACCGATGAAGAAATCGTCCGTAAACATGAATGTTTCCTCGTTCTCCACAAATTTCAATAGAAGATGTTCCACCACTAGGTCAGGCTCTAAACGAGCATTCATGCCTCTAACGATGCAATACCGACAAGGAGCTTCCATGAATTCGAGTTCCTTCTCTCCAGTAAGCCCCTCCGACATGAGCGTGCTCACCCAACTACGCATCAACATCACGAGTACACTCTCCATTTTCTCCTTTGGGGGGAGCAGGTCTGAAAAGTAGTATATCAAGTTGTTTCGCTGTTCCATGCCCTGATAAACAAAATAGAACTTGGTGAGACGAATGATTTCCACATCATCTGAACCGTCTGCGATATGTCTTCTCATATCGTCAGTCAACTCTTCCTCATTCGAATACAGGCGTCCCCTATACTTGATTTCACCTTTCCCCCTTGCGATGAGTTTTATCTTTGTCTCTCCGACGTTCAACTCAGCCAAAGCCTTGTCATCCACACAGGTCATATACTCAATTGCATATTTTCCAGTCTCGTATCTCTCCGAAAAGTGTACAGGATACTTATTCAAAACGTATCACCGGCTCGCTTGTAATCTGAGAGAATCCATTCTTCTACCTTGTTGGATGTACTCTCAGTCGTCGCCTCCCATATCACATTGCACACCCCGTCCGAAATCTCACAATCGATATATTTCAATGAGTCGAAGATGCCGTCTTTTAAAAAAACTTTTCGAGCCAGTTCTTCTTTGAATGCTTCTTTGTTCGAATCATTCGACATCACCTCGTCGTTCAGCAAGATAGATACACCATGGATACACTTCAACGCTTCGATGAATCGAAGGTCATCTTCTGTGAGTCTGTCCTTCTGATAAAGTGGCAATGTTGCAAATGCATCTTTCATCATCTTGATAGATTGTATCTTGCACCAAAATGCTGAGCGTAGATAGTCCGGTCTCCAATGTTGAGATGAAGAAGAGTAATCACCTTCATTGTTGCAGAATACAGGAGATATCATCGGCTTCTGAACCCAGTTATAGATTCCGCCTAGCTCCTGACCGTTTTTTTCAGTCTCTCGAATCAGTTTGACTAGTTCTTTATCCTTTAAAATATCTACATGCTCCATATTCGTAGGATTGTGTATCGATGTGATTTGCCCATCCAAATAGACGTCCCAATAGATGGCGAATTTTCCGTACTCCAGATTGGCGATACATTCGTCATGCATACCAAGATGAAGTGCCGTATATTCAAAAGGCTTATACGTATTTTCTGTTCGACATTGTAGCTGTTCAATCAAATGCATGATTAATTCCTCCTTAGTGAAATGAGTGTCTTCTGACACACCATAGCTTGTCCTTTTTATATGGTATGCATCACATGGAAAAATAAAAAAGAGAGTGTCACCTCTCTTTTCACGACAACGTTTAGTCGCATAACCAACCAACGAATGAATCTTCAATCAATGCAATCGCTTCATCGTTCTTTGAGTAATACATGGCACCCACAAAGTAACCAATCATATTGCCTTCAAGAATTTCTTTCTCGATAAACACGACCTCAGACTCCAAATTTGCTTTTTTCAATGCTTTTTTGACAACATCAAAACCTTGATTCAAATTTCCGTGGAAAGTAGGCTTCAACCTGCCACCGATGAAGCGGAACCCCTCCAACTCTGATGCGTTCTGTAGGTCGCCTGAATCGCGCATCTGCTGTGCGATATGACTCACTAAATACTGTTTCATATGCAGTACGGATGGTAATCCATAGAACTCATCGCATACTTCATAGCTCTCGCCTCCATTAAAGAAAAGCTCGAACCAGTTGTTGTTGATGTATTCAATCTTTCCAATACGCATCAAGTTCTCGACTTTTTCCGTCAAATCTTTATCCGTCTGATAGGTTTCGCCATCATGCTCAAAGCGGCAATCCCCATTGACCGTAAAGTCCACTTCATAGTTTCCATATTTTAATCCTGCAAGAAACAATGCATTTTGAGACATGTACTGGACATCGAGCTTCCCGAATTCATACCAATCCGCAACCTCAAAGTTTTCATTGATTTCCTTGACCACAGCTTCTAATCCTTTAACATGTTGCATCATACGATTCCTCCTCTAAAGTAAATAGTAAGACTATACCAACAATGGTTAGTCTCTTATTCTATGTATAAATGGTGAAACTCATTCTTCAATGTCGTTGG
Organism: Exiguobacterium sp. s140; assembly: GCF_018617035.1. GTDB lineage: Bacteria > Bacillota > Bacilli > Exiguobacteriales > Exiguobacteriaceae > Exiguobacterium > Exiguobacterium profundum. The sequence goes on along the minus strand of NZ_JACSJK010000003.1, from coordinate 347,716 downwards.
AAAGTGAAACATATAAAAGCCGCCCGTGGGCGGCTTAGCTAGGTAATCTCTTGTATCGTAGGCTTTCTACTCTCGCTACCGTTGCTGAACTCCTTTTGTCAAGGTTGAGCATTAGTTCCCCAATGCTTTCCCCCTCTTCCAATGCATCCTCTAACATCTCGATGGTGATGTAGGGAGCATCCACTATGACGACTTCCTTGATTTCTATCAAATATGACCTTGACGGCTTTATGGACTGATTCAAGACCCAATTCTCTCCTGTCACCCAAGCGTCCGGCACCAATTGCTTTAAAAATAATTCAGGAGCTCTCACCACATTCTCCGGTGCAATCGTCTCCGCATCAAACTCATAGACCCGTATCAGAACGGGAAGACTCCCTTGAAGTTGATATCCTCCTTCTGGGAATCCGGTCAAACAATCTTCAATACTTCTGGCGACACAAATACGTGCTATATTTCTGTCTTCACCTGCTATACGACTTTGTTCATTCGGAATACGAGGGGTGAATTCTTCTACGATGCGAGATGTATCCATAGAGACATGGTAATACATCAAACATCTCCCCTTTCGTTTTTCGATTTTCATTATCCTATGTCCGGAGAAGTGAAACATGTCGATTTTATTGTCGAACCATGTTCTACCAAAAAAGACCACCCTCAATCGAGTGGTCTTTTTTTTACGAATGATTTTCTTTTTTTAAAATGCTCCCGTTCATAATCAGAGATGGTCTTCAGACTATCTCCGAGTTTCATCACATAAAATCCCGCCCCTCTTCCTCCACTTTGTCCGAATGGATTGATACCTGTCGGAATGGATAAGTTGTCGAGTGCGGCATTATAGGACGTCAATTCTTCATCGGATAGATGACGTGGCTCCCACGCATCATCCTCTCTGAGATGATTTGCAATCGCCTCTCGACAGAATAGATTTGCCATGTCTCGTAATTCCATCAAATCAACGTCTTTCAATCCCCGAATTTCAACGACGCCCCCGAATTCCGGTGTCTCATCATCATAATGACTCGTGTTCCCAGACATATTGCCGATGGTCAACGTATATGCCGTCTCTTCTTCATACTTTTTCTCATCTGCTGATTCAGATTTAGTTGTCGTGAAGAACTTTTCGAGACGATAGAAGTAATCATTCTTCACTTGAGCGTCGATATCAATCCGGCAGTAACGCTTCACCTGCTCGAACAACTGGTCAAAGACGTCATCCGGTTCTGAAAAGATATGGTCAATGATTGGCGCATCCTTCATATCTTTCGACATGAGCTTGTCGATTTCATCTATCAGTTGATGAACGAGCGGTGCCGTCCCGACGAACGTCTTGAAGAGTACCTTTTCCTTATTTTTTACTGTGACATTGTAATAAAAATAAAAGACATCATCCATGGTCACTTCTTCATCTTTGATGACGTTCTCTAGAAATGTGATTTGAGGATTACTGTATGTGATACTCAGATTCCCTTTTTTCCAAGTCTTCTCCATCATTCCACCTCCTGTAGAGATTGTTTCTCACTCAACAATCGAATCGCTTCTCGATAACGTTGTTTCAAAGAATCTGTCACCTTCGATTTCGGCATCTCTCCATTGAGATACATACAAGCTTTTACGTATCTTGCGTCATCTTCATCTAGATTGTCCTTTAGGTCGGCAAGCTTTACCCTTGTTGCCCGCTCGTCTAGCGACACCCGAAGTATAAATTCCTTATAACTCTCTCCATCTTTGCGGGTAAGGGCTTCAATGGACTCGACTAGATATGGTGGGATACCGCTCTCGATGAGCTGTTCTCGTGTGCACGTTGTATCTTCCAGGATATCGTGCAACAATGCGACGACCTTGTCCTCGACTGATTTGACAGATTTTGCGACCGACACGACATGGTGAAGATACGGAACGCCAAATTTATCTACTTGACCACTATGGTACTCTGACGCCAATTCATACGCCTTATGCTCCACCAATGGCAAGACACATTCCAGTGCTTCGGAGAGTTTCTCCACTTCTTCCTGAAGCTGTGCTATTTTCATATCTTGACCTCTCCTTTTCTCAATGATTGTTTTTGAAATATATGGTGAAGAAAAAGCCCTTTATTCGGGCTTTTTTTGGTAGAGCTAGATATTGCACCCCGTACTACGAATCAATTGTTTCAACAGTTCAATTCGAGCTTCTCGTTGAGCAACGGCTTTCATATAGCCTTCGTCATCGAAATAGTTGAAGCTTTGATAATTCAAGTGATTGATTTCCCTTGATTCCGTCGCACGAAGCGCTCGGTATAGCTTTTGAACCGACACGCTTTCATTCTGCATCTGTTTGACCTTACGTTTTGCCTTTTTGAGTTGTATCGACTTCGATTTGTGGTCTTGCACTATCTTCTCGACATTTGACATATATTGTCCTCCATCCTGATGATGTTCGCTCTTCAACCCTATTAGGTAGCGACGCCTTATTTTCAGTACAATTTATGTTAGTTCGTTGCAACACGGATTATTCGTCGGGTATTAAAAGAGCGACAGGATATCATCGCCCTGTCGCTTGTCTACTCATTCATCGCCATTCAAAATCCGAACCCGTGATGAGAAACCCTGTATCCCACGGTTATGCCAGAAATGAGTCGGGGAAACCATATCTTCCCGCTTCACCCATCCCGAGAAATCATCAAGGTAATTCGTTTCTATCTTTACCTCGATACGGATAGGCTCCGTTCGATGCTTTAAGAAAAATGTAAAGATTTTTTCAATCACTTCGACCCAATCCTCGTCCTTAGATTCCTTCAAGAATTGGTCATCTACTTTCAGATACATCTCCAAAAGGTCTCCACGCTCGACACCTGGCATTGTCTCTTTCCATGTACCATAGTTCCCAAGGAAGGAGACCTCGCTGATTTCAGGGAAACGTCGGAAGAACTTTTTCCACGTATCTTCCTTGAACAATGAGCGGATTTGATACTCTCTTGCTCCTGATTGAATGATTGTTAAATCCATATGGTTTCTCTCCCTTTTCAACTTCTCAGAACTTACTCATGACCTCGCAGATTTGAGACTTTTTCTTGCGACGAGCTCTGACAGTTCGTGTGACATCTCTTTCACTGATGACATCAGCTCGTCAATTGCTTCTTTATGAGAATACACCTCGCTACTCTTCAACCATTCGGAAGGACAGTCTTCTGAACTAATAAGAAGATGGTCGCCATAGGTGATGCCAATCACTTTGGTTCGCTCTACCTGTAATTGTAGCAATTCTAGTTGACAATCAGAAGGGGTTTCCTTGAGTTGACCATCTATGATGCCTTGGGAGAGACTAATCCCCACAATCTTTTTCAAATCATTCGATTTGATACACGAATCTCCGACCGCAACTGACGATTTTCGTAAAGGAGCCCGGATTACGGCATCTTTTTTCACATAGAGGTCTTCATGTCGATTCTTTGAGCGTCCGTCTCTCACGAAATAGTGTTCCTCGCCGACGAGGACGGGATTCTCGTACCCAATCGCCTCGTAGACCAAATGGTCATCATCGAAATCTCCGTTAAAAAAGAATACGCCGAGATTGTTGATATATACACATCGGTCTACCTCGATGTTTCCTTGCGGAGTTTTCAAACATCGGAAATCACCCAACATTGTCTTTGCTTCCAAACCTTCCACTCCCCTCTCTAATCCGTTTAAAAGACTAACGCCAACCCTTTGTCAGACATACATCCCCTTTTCGAACCCCGTCAAGATACCTTTGTCTTGCAAGGCTTGGAGCAACTTGTTCACCTCATGGAATACATAGAGGGTGTGTTTATCCCGAACCCCATTCAAGATTCGCTCTTGATAGTCAAATGTTTGAAGAAAGCGCTCATCCAACACGTCAATGTCACGAATGGTCAGTGTTTTTGCATCGACAATCAAATTGAAAGAGATATTATCATCAATCATTCGCATGAAGTATAAACTTCCAGGAACTCGATTGGTAAACCCATGTTTCAGCAATGATTCTTTCGTTTGTTGGACATCGATTTGAAGGTTTTTATTGAATCCTCTCGATGTGAGTTCTTCCTTTTTGGGAGCAGATATTAACTCTTTCATGATTTCACCCTTTCTAAACAGATAATTTACCCACTCTTGAAGCCCGACATGTCTTCACACCCTTGATGGCTAACAACTCATCTTCCGTCATATCTGTCCGGACAAATACGATGCGGTCTACTGACAAGTTGGTTATATATGTGACGATATTCATTTTCTCTAATCGTTCTAGCGTTTCATCATCCTGTATGGTCAGTACATACTTCATATTTATACCTCCTTCCGCTCTCATGAGGGAATCTACGGACTCATAGTGCGTTTCACCTATAAAGTATATCACATATTTTGACTATTGTCAAAAATAAAAAGAGCCATTTTCGGCTCTTTTTCCCATTATTCTTATCATGTGTTGAAGACTTCAGACTTGATTTCAGGATGCGGTTCGAAGAATACAGGGACATCGATTGCACCGCTTTCAATCATCTCTTTCAGGTCAAATGCTTCATCACATCCACAATCTTCATCGCACATGAAATCTTGTAGTTCATCTTCATACATAAAGGTGTCATTTCCGTGCGAACACGTATAACGATAGCGAATCTTCAATACGCCTTCCTGTTGTGATGCCAAATAGAAGAAAAGTGTCAACGCATTGGGCACGCTTTCCCCACATTGTTTTGCATATTCGTAGGGGGACATGAACTTCTTACCCGAATCCATGATTTCCGACTTCAAGAATCGACTTAAGTTGTCGTAGGTCTGCTCCAAAGCATATCTCTCAACCAGTTGTTGATTCTTTTCAAACATCAAATTCAACTTTTCTTTTAGAATGTTCATCTTATTTTCCCCCTTTTGAGAGTTGAGCCAAGAATTTGTCAATGGCTTCACCGGCGATTTTATCAACATGCTCGTTGAAGCAGTTCCCAACATGCCCTTTGACATGATTAAATTCCAGTTCTACTCCTGTGCTCTGACGGAAATCATCCACGAATTTCACATAACGTTGTGTCATGATGTTTTTCGCCTTCCACTCTTTCGTCGCCCATTTCCCGATTCCTTCATAATCGTAAAACATGACAACCTTCTTCGTGCCTGGACGTTTGTTCATTACGAAACGCAAAGCTTCCACTGCACCAAACAGTTCACCGGCTACATTCTCATACACGGCATAGACTTCGTTGTCGTCTGCTTTCCCGAAACTGTCTGAAAGTTGCCCGTTCTCGATAATGGCTACGCCATAACCAAACACAAGACCTCCTTCTTTCGGCTTCTGCTTGCGACTCCCATCCGTGTAAATCGAGATAACCCCGGGTTCTTTCGAAAGCTCGATTGCTCGTGTTTCAGCCTCATCTGCCACTTTCTTATAATTCTCCTTCTTTTTCTCCTTGGATGTGACCACGACCTCACCCTGTAAGAAGGACTCCGCTTCCTCTCGTGTAGGGAAACTTTTATACTGCGCCCCGCTGAATCCATTGATATGTTTCTGACACTCTGCCCATGACGTATAGATACCTGGTTTGTGCCCAACTCGTACTGCATAAAATTTTGATTTTGCCATGAAAATCATCTCCCTTTTTTATCCGTTCGGATAGACTTTGTACAGTTCATACACCTTAAACATTGATATATCTCATCTTATTGATGCGTCAGTAAACCTATAACCGCATCTGAGACCATATCCCACATGGTATACTCTTGAGTCGATGTCTTTTTGACTTTCTTATACGTTACAATTTCATTATTGAACTCGTATTTTGTATTCACCTGAGAAAAAAAATTTGCATATTTTCGCCAATCCACATAGTGAAGCGGCAACGAGATTTTGCGTTCATTTTTCAGGTATCGGTACCAAATGATATCAAGTATCAAATTCTCTTTATGAAATTCTTTCCTCGGTTCGGAAATGATGAGACGCCCCCCTGGTTTTAAGAGCCTATCAAATTCTTTGAATAGAATCGGAAGGTCTTGTTCTGGTATATGGTGAATCACGTTCCGACAATGAATGACGTCAAAACTACCATCCTTTGCTCCGATGACTCGATAGTCTTGTATGAAATAATCATAGTTTGGCGCCCCGCAGAAGTCTGATGAAAGGAACCCTTCCTTTGGCTGACTTCCTGAGCCATAATCCAATTTCATCTTCATCTTCATCCCCCTTTTATCCATCTGTGAACATAATCACTCTTGATGTGTGATAATCCTCACCTATCCTATACGGAGGATTTTAAAAATATAAGAAGCCCCAAAAGGAGCTTCTTACATCAGTTTTTCATTAGCTTGTTGACCTCATCTTCACAAGAAGCCAACGAGGTATGCTTGGTTTCAGTCCAATCAAACTCACCTGTTTCATTGTTGTGGCGGTAGAGGAAGAACAGACCATCACTCGCCTGTTCAATGACCTCAAATCGCTTATCCTGACACTCATAAAACTTGAGTCCCATATGGTCTGTCGATACATGTTGAAACATGTCACTTCACCCTTTCGCTTTGAAGTTGTAGAGTGGCTTGATGATTTCGTGAATGTCCACTGTGTCTTGGATATTGTCGATAATCTCTTGCATCGGCTTATAGGCGAATGGCGATTCATCCAAAGTGGATGCGACAACGGATGTTGACCACACATCTTTCATCGTCTCCTGGAAGTCTTCAAGCTTCACCATCTGTTTCGCTTTTGAACGGGACATGATACGACCTGCCCCATGAGGACCTGAGTAGTTCCAGTCCGGATTCCCTTTCCCAAATGCGATAATCGAACCGTCACGCATGTTCATCGGAATGATGACCATCTCTCCTTTTTGAGCGGAGATGGCACCCTTACGAAGAATCATATTGTCCAGGTCGATATAGTTATGAATGGTGTCAAACTGCTCCGTCATCTCCCATTTCATGTTTTCAAGAATGACCGCTGTCATTGCTTTTCGGTTGAGTGCGGCATATTTCTGTGCGATGTCCAAATCATTCAAATAGTCATCCATATCTTTCCCTGTCACATAAGCAAGGTCTTTGTTGATGATAGGACGTTCAGCCTTCATCTTTGTGATGACAGCTTGAATCTCTTGGTGGCGTCCTTCCGATTTCAACTTCTCAAGCACATTCTTTGTATCATCTGACTGCTCAGACAAACGCTTGAATGCAATCCCTTGATAATGTTCAGCAACCTGTTTGCCGAGGTGTCGGCTTCCAGAGTGAATAACAAGATATAGGTTTTGATTCGAGTCTTCATTCAACTCGATGAAGTGATTTCCGCCTCCTAACGTCCCGACGGATTTCATCGCTCGGTCTAGGTTGAATGGAGCACGTACTTTATCGAACGCAATTTTCTTAGAGAATGGGTGCGCCGACGAACGTGCGGACATACCGCTTGGAACATGCTTGTTGATGACTGCATCAAGAAGTGCGAAATCGACATCATCTTTCTTGACGCCCAACTTCGTACAAAGCATCCCACAACCGATATCGACACCGACGAGGTTTGGGACGACCTTGTCCGTAATGGTCATCGTCGTTCCGACGACAGAGCCTTTCCCTGCATGTGTGTCCGGCATGATTCGAATCTTGCTCCCTGCTGAGAACGGTTCGTTCAGCATCCCTAGAACCTGCCCGATTGTCACGTCGTCCAGGTTGTGTGTGAACACCTTTGCTTGGTTATGTTTACCTTGAAGTTCAATCACTTGTTGTTCGTTTGTCTGCATATGAAATGCCTCCTTGTGATGTGAGCGACATTGTCGCACCATTTAATAGATTCTATTTATCTTATGTTTCGAGAATATTCTTTATCACAAGATGGGATTAATGCCCCGTGAAAATAAAGAATTCATCCTCTTTCAATGTTTTCATATGGAAGAGCAGTTGGAAAATCGCATATTCGTAAAGAGCAGAATGACTCATGTGAGTATCTTCCAACGTGAACGATTCCTTCCACTTCCATTCGTCTAAGACACCACGAACGTGTTTCTCTCTTGCATCATGGTCTTTTTCTACTAACTTCTCATAATAGTTGATGACCCTCTTCTGATAGCATTCAATCCAAGATTGAACATTCTTCCTTGTGAGCACAAGAATCATTGATTCCTCTGTGTTCTCAAAAGACTTATCCCCAAAAAGCGGGATGGCATCTTCTGTAATGACGAGAAGTTCGTCAGAATCGAGGTCTCCATTCGAGTGAAGGTTCTCCATCGGGAGATGACCTGCATAAAAGAACGTCTCTTCTCCAAAACGTTCAACCGCCACATCATATGGCATGTCTCTCAACGTTTCTACATCTACTCTCTTCATCTTGTAAAGATGATATTCATACCCCATTTTCACTACTCCTTCGTCTGTTGTGGCTGTCGTGAAAAATCAGACATATCTTGAATGACACCGCTGAATGACATGATGAACTCTGTCCCGTCGAGTGATTTCGTTTGGACATCACCCATCTCGAAAGACGGGAATCTTGACTGCACAAGACGATTCAACAATTCTTTATTCTCATCCGTGTCGATTAGATTGCTCTTGAACATTCCATATGGGCTAGAGTCAAAGAATACGAATCCTGAATCCCGAAGTGAGCGGATATGTTTCTGTAGACTTTCATGCTCTAATTTCGGGTTCTCACTCAAGAACGGGACTCGACCAATCAGGTGAAATCCAAAACTCACCTCCAGTGAGCCATTTCTCAACATCTTCATATCCTCTACTAATGAGAATCCTTCTTCTTTCCACCATTTTGAAAGAGTGTCTTGGCTCTTCTTAAAAAGGTTTGAGAGCCCACTCAATGGGTGTTTGTCCGCAAGCTCCTTCTCCAAACGTTGGATACGTTTGTTCGCCTGTCGAATCTCTTCATATCGAGCATCAGACTGCTTGACCAGGATTGAATCGAAGTCGAGTGCGTTCAACGACTCTACGGTGTAGGACTCTAATAATCTAGACAACTTTTCCATATCAATTTCATTCCACTTATCATCCATGAGCTTCTCCTGAATAATCGAAGCATATAGGGAGACCTTCTTCAGACTTTCCGATAAGATGTGTTTCTTATCATCTGTCAATTCCATCCTCATCCCACTCCTTTTTAAAAATAGCCCTCAGAGAGAGGGCTATTTGTTAGTTTCGCAGTTCATCCCGTACCCGCATCAAGATGATGCCCAGATGGTTTTCCCCTTTGTTTCTGGAGACACCCCAGATTTTGTCATTCCACCAGTTCCCTTCAACGAGAAGGCGATTGCCTGTAGCCAACAGCTTGTCTTTGAGGTCATCGTTTTGTGAGAATTTTGAGTAAACGACCTCATACATTACGCCATACTTGACCTGTTCCCAATCAGGTCGCAATGAGACCTGTCGTCCAAGTTGCTTCGCCTTAGAAGGTGTCAGACTCTCGAATTCCGCTGTCCGAGACATGTCCTTGAATCCTTGGAAAGCCGCCTCACCGTTTTCGAACTTAAAACCACGTAGTTCAATCGGTGAATGCTCGAAATTGCTAAGGAAGCTATTCTTACCATCGAAGTAGAAAAGTGGGACTCCGACGCATTCCGGATACTCTTTTGCAATCTCAGAGATGCGTTCTCGATTCGCTTCCCAAATCTGTGCTTCCGTCATTTTTGGAAACCTTGGTTTACTTTTTTGTGTCATATACAACACTCCTTTTTCATTAGATGATATATGTTATGTTTCTGAGTTTTGCTTACAACTCTCGCACCCTACAGATTTGTAAATCTTTTGATTCCTATTAATCGGTACAAACAATGCTCGATTTTCCCCAGAAATCCGTTCATCGCACTCTTTACACGTGGTTTCTGAGCTAAAAACTGATTTTGTTGTTTTATCAACCACATTATCCCACCCTTCTTGTCAATTTAATTTGACAAAAGGTTTTGCAACCTTTTTTAAACTTTATTTAAGATGACTTCCGAAAAAACTAATTCTGCACCTCTGATTTTTGTTCTTCTCGTACACGAATCGTCTTTTCCATGCTTAACTGTCTGGTTTTAACTCCAGATGCTTTCAACATTCGTTTTGAGGCGATGTCCGTTGCCGTTCCATTATATTTGTCCGACAGGTAGACGATTTCTCGAATCCCTGACTGAATGATTTTCTTTGCACACTCGTTACATGGGAACAAGGAGACATAGATGCTCGCCTCCTTCAAACTATGCGTGCTGTTCAAGATGGCGTTCTCTTCGGCATGGACGACATATGCATATTTCGTGTCCTCATATGCCCCTTCCCTAGCCCAAGGGAAATCAAGGTCTGAACAACCATTCGGGAACCCGTTATAACCGATTCCGACGATGCGCTTATCTTCGTTCACGATAACGGCGCCGACTTTCGTGTTCGGGTCTTTGCTTCGCTCTGCCGACAAAATGGCTACATTCATGAAATAATCGTCCCAATTCATATGATTCATGTTTCCACTCCTTTTCTATTTTCGACTAACCAGAATATATTCCACCGGTATCATCTTCTTCTCATGTTCATCCGCTCTCACAGCTCCAATGAGCATGCTTCCGTCTAGCATGACGGCTTTGGGGTATCCTTTATATCCATTGTTCTTTAAGTAATGCTTTGCAACCTCAACATCGCCATCATCATGAAATGAACTGGTCACTTCACCTAATCCATAGCCCCTCATCGGAAAAATCTTTTGACCTTTCATGAAGAAAGCCTCGAACAAGGCATTCCGAAAAAGTATCGTCACGACCAACCACACATTCAATAGAATGGCAGTCTCAAGAACAGTCAACGATTCAATCGATAGTGAATGTGTATACATCAAATAGTTGAATGCGATGAGTAAAGTTGAATCATAGACCCCTCGTTTCTCTCGGAATTTGAGACATGTATACAAATGACGTTGCATTTTTTCATGTAATGCCAAGCTCTTCTGTTCAGCGGGCATGGTTTGAATTCTGCCCTTGTAGCATTTCACCCCTTGTTGACGTTTCAACGTCAAAATGGTCTCTTCCACGAAGGACACCAGTTGTCCATTTGGAAGAATCCCCGTCTTGCTACGTTCTTTGAGACTCCCCTTACCGGCACCATTCGCACGGGACATCATGGTTGCCCGAATTCGTAGGGAAATATCCTCGGGATACAACACGAAGAACGGTGCCGAGATAAGTACGAAAGAAGAAAGACTCACCTTTTCGACGATTGTTCGGTCATGCAATACGAAGAGAATATAAAGTACGAGCAACCCACTCGTCGTGAACAACCCAAACATTTTTGAAAGTGCATTCGCTTTTATTTCCGATATCAAGTTTTTATCTTGTGAGATGTTCATCTTGCCCCCTACTTTCTCTGTTTTATTACCTTTCAATAGGACTGCTTTGACGGGATGACTCCTCGTACACCACCTCGTGGGTCATCCATATCCCCTCGATATCGTGGAATCACATGGATGTGACAATGCATGACGGTCTGCCCTGCGTGGATTCCTGCATTGAACCCGATATTATATCCATCTGGATGAATCGCCATGTCCATCTCTTCTTTGAGACTGTCAATGAGACGCATCACATCTTCCTTCTCCTCGTTAGACAAATCGAAATATGTCTCGACATGACGCTTGGGAATAATCAAAGTGTGACCTGGTGATACCGGATACTTATCACGTATGACATTGCACAATGCTGTTTCCATGTGAACGTCATTCAAACTGCAAAATGGGCAACTCATTTTCATGAAAATCCTTTCTTACAGAAAATGACGCAAATGACTGTCACATACATTGCGAACCACCCTATCGTCACATATTGAAGCATCGCCTTTGTCCACGGGTATGCCTGATACAGCCATTCAAGAATGTAAAATCGAATCATTTTGACACCTCTATCCATAGAATCATTCGTTATTTGTACAAGGCTTCTTTAGACGGGACATGCAGGACACCTTTCGCTTTTCCATCTTCGTCAAGGTCAGACAGTTCAACGACCAAGTCTTCTACATCGTCCGGAATGATTGTTAAGTCATGAAAGCGAACTTCCCGCTCTTTGCCGTCCATCGACACAACAATTTCCATCGTATCCTCCAACATCGACTCATTGGGGTTGTAAAGAATGACATCATCTGCCTCCGAATTGCGACTTTCGAAGGTGTACAGGGCATCACCTTCCACGTTGTGCTTCTCGATGACATAACTTTCGGTATGGAAATCTCCCAAGAACGTCTCGTCAGCAAATAAAATGAGTGTCACTACCATCAGCATGCTGAGATTTACTATCACGAACGCCCATTTCCGCTTCTTGCTATTTGGATTCGTTCGGTTAAGAGTCTGTTTTTCTTTGTTCGCACGTTCCATTTCAACATCACCTCTCTTATGCAATCAATATACTTTTTATTTTGACAATAGTCAAAATTAAAAAGCTCTATAGTTTCTGCTTTCACAATAACGGTTGCTTCAGCCACATTCGTCCAGATGGAGGAATATACTCTTCAGTGAATCGATACCATGAATATTACTTCGAGTATACGAATTAACTCATTGAAATGAAGGAGGTGTCTCGATGGATAGTTCATTATTGCTCATCATTGTAGAGATTGTATTTTTGTTCATCATTCTTTTAGCCTATGTGATTCTTGCATTCAAACAAGCGTCTGTTCCGGTCTTGATTTTCCGACAATCCCTACCTCTCTTAACTACAGGATTGTTAGCCATCACGATTCTCGTCGCAAAAAACTTCACTGAACGCTCCACAATCGATTGGGTCGAATTTGTCGGTATTTTTGTCATCCCTGGCATATGGATGATTGCCTTTGTCACGTCTGTCGTCGGATTAGTCGGACTATATCGAGCTATCAGGAGCCGTTCCATTCTATTTTTTATCGTTTCCTTAGCAAACGTATTGGTTTTACCTTCGGTGCTCATCGTGATTTATAACTTGTTCTTAAAGTGACTTGTCCTTGCGGGGGCAAGTTTTTTTCATACAAAAAAGCAAAGGTTTCCCTTTGCTTCTATCATCCAATTATTTAACCGACAACATATATAGCCGTCTGCAACGTTCAAGTTCTGTCTTGTTCCGTTTGATTCTGTTCCATTGCGAAAGCGGCTCATTCGTCCTATCAATGACTTCAATTCCTGTGCCTTCTAATGCCAAACGAAGCTTATCGATGAGCATGGATGAGGCTTCTGCAATCTGCTGAGCTTCTCTTTCGTGCTTCGGAACAAGGGTTCCATCAAGATAATCCTTCCAATGACCATCTTCTCGAATTCGGACACAGATATCAAGTACACCTTGATTGTTGTCCATCAATCCTAATTTTGCGGTCAGTCCGAAACTTCGCTTTTCTTCCATCCCGAACTCGATTTCTTTTTGAAGCCCGCCCTTAGAGATATTGATAGTATTCGAGGTGTCGATATATCTAAAGGTTCCGTTCAATTCCTCATAATGAACAACATCGATGGTATTCATCAACTCTCTATATGACTCAAAATCCGGTTTCTTCATCTTTTTTATCCACTCCTTTCTCCACGTTTATTCCATCATGCTTTGTGTTTTTATCCTCATCCCATACGAAGTTGGCTTTTCTCAAGCGTTCCTCTGAAATATGAGAGGACGGATACCAACCTTTTTTCAATCGCTCATTGATATAAATACGGTTATAGAAGAAAGCCATCCCCCATTGCACGACGAAATTGAGCGTCTGTAACCATTCTTGTTCTTCAATCAGATGGGAACCCATCCAAGAGTTCCAAATAACGTATCCCCCGAGAATGAAGAACCACTTCCAGTCACTTCTGAACAACGGAACGAAAATCCCGAAAAAGAGCATTGTCCAGGAGAAACCTACCTTGATTTCATCTGAACTTCCATTTTTCGGGTTGATTAATATGATGTGTTTGTCACTAGGCATTTCAACACCCCCCCCATTTTCGATTTATTCATGATACGCAGATTTGTTTCCGCCTAATCATAAAAAAGGTCTGAAGGATATCCTTCAGACCTTTTCGATTCATCAATAACGGAGAAGCGTATCCGGGTTGACGTTTTGGCGACTTTCGTTTTGAATTTCGAAATGCAAATGAGGTCCCGTAGAACGTCCGGTCGTCCCCATCTCACCAATCTGTTGTCCCTGACTGACTTTTTGCCCTGGTTTGACCAAGATTTTATCTAAATGCCCGTAAAGCGAATAGAACGTGATACCACTCAAGTCATGACGAAGAATCACATAGTTGCCATAACCTACATTGCTAGTCACAGTACGGTCAACCATCGCATATGCTGTCGCAAGCACTGGCGTTCCGATGCTGTTTGCATAATCAACACCGGTATGGAATTCATATCCGACATCTGTCGGGTTTGTACGGATGCCGTATGGCGAGCTCACTGCCCCGACTGTAGGAACGATGAATGGCGAACGGATAGGGGTTGTCTTCATCTTCGAAATCAACATCGCTGTTCGTTTTTCACCTTCTGAAGAAAGCCATTTGACACCTGCGTTCGGTTCATTCTCTTTCAACTGTGTTTTAGAGAGATAACTCGCATTCACCCATCCGATATGCTTTCCGTATTTCACCTTATACCAGTTCCCTTTTGTAGCCAAGTGCTCGACCGAAGCGTTTTTAGGGATTGATACAATGATGGCGTGCTCGATGCCATCCCCTTGTCTAAGGTTTAAGGAATCAATTGTAAAGTATTGCCCCAAAGGTTTTGCGCCTCCAGTCGGTAGGGATGGTGCGGGTGTGTTCACCTTTGGAGGGGAAGATGGTTTGGGCTTATTCGAAGGTTTGGGCGTAGCCGTCACCTTCTTGAGATATTTGGAAGAGACGTAACCTGTCTTCGAGCCATACTTGACCTTGTACCATGAGCCTCGTTTGGAAATGTACGTGACTTGCTTCCCTTTTGGGATGGTTGTTAAAACCTTCGATTTCGTAGAAGAAGAAGAGCGTAAATTCAGATTATATGTTGTCGCATATTTGGTCGCCGAACTCGTAGTCGTAATCTTAGATGATGTGGCTGTTTTTGCTTTTAGATATTTTGAAGAGACATATCCCGTTTTTGAACCATACTTGACCTTATACCATGAACCATGCTTAGAGACATACGTGACTTGCTTCCCTTTTGGGATGGTTGTCATCACACGATATTTTGTACTAGCCCCGCTTCTCATGTTCAGATTTGCTGTGGTGCTGTAGCTCACATTGTTTTTAATCGTCGTACTCGCCGACACCTCCAATGGAGCGGTCACTTGCATTCCACCCATCAACAAAGATACTGATAGCATGACTGCGGCTGTTGTTTTTCTCACGATATTGCAACCCCTTTGTTTTTGTTTCGTAAGTACAGAATAGCTCTAATTTTGACAATAGTCAATATATTTTTATTCAATTTTATTATGTTTTTTGAAGATACATCCAGAGTGAGGGTGTGGCAGGCTTTTGGAGAGCAGACTTATCCCTTGCACAAAAAATGCAGATAAGTCTACTCATCTTTCGTATACATCCGTCGTTCGGTTTTGTGTATAGGTTTCGATGTGCTTTCCACTGACTTTCGGAAACTGGCTGTTCCCGAACAAGGCTTATCCCGCTCAAACAACGTTCTTTTGAGCATCGGGTACGATTGGTTCTCATGTCCTCAATCGTTCTCTTTCGAGGGTGAAGTTCTTGTCTTCACATCCGTATTATCGGACGATTCGCCTTGCATCCTTAGAAAAAGATGTCAATGATTTCTCACTTTTATCATTTTCCTCATGCTATAAGACGGATAAGCCGCTTACTAGAAAATTGCTTTCAAGCTATCTACAGTCGTACCAATCCGTCTCATTTAGACCTCCATAGTGTTTTAATGTTTTTCGCCATATCTGCTAGAATGACCACTCATTCCAGAGACTTAGGCATGTGTGAGATTACATCCCTTTTCTCACTGACGACAAAAGATGAGTGGAAAGATTCATCTATCGCCGAGCCGTTCCCTTTTACTACGGTAGCTACACCACACTTCCTATGATTTGCGGTCATAGGGCACATAAAAAAGTGCTCTTATCCATACGGGATTCCTTCTACGACATTGGTGGTGTCGTGACTCCGCATAAACAAAAACACTTTTGGCTCATCTGCTATCCCCCTATATATCTTAGAGGGTGTCTACCTATCGAACAGGGTTCGACACGGCTAGTGTTGTGATAAAATCTTGGCGATGATACTATAACACTAATAACGCTTCAGCAAATGTCTGGATTTGTTGAGGCAGAGTCATTGGAACTGCAATTCCGATGGCTCTTTTTTTATGTTTGCTTCTCTTTCAAAGCGATTAAATTTGTTTTCGACACTGATGACGTCAGCGTGTAACTTCATACTAAGGAGATTGCGTTCTTCTTATAAGCTTTCTCATGTTCTACCTCAAACATAATAGTGCTTATCGCCTGAAAGCTCGATATTACGAGAAAGACTGTCCGCACTGGCTGTGCCAAATACCACATTCGAGAAGTCCTTTAAATGCGAAGATTCTAATCGGTACGAACGGTTTTTACCTTCACACTTCAATGCCGCATAATTCTCAAATACACTCTTCTTTATCGTTATGATTCCACTCTCTTCATTACAAGCCTCCAGAAAGCTTCCATCTCTCATGAGCACATCGTCCAATACATAGTTCCCACCGATTATCCTTATGCTCGGATTTCCTTCTAACATGACCGGTTTCTCATTATTGGATGAGGTTGTCTCAAGACTCGTCTTATTGAATGACACATGTTTCAAGCTTGTCTTCGTTCCGGTCTGCAGTTCTTTCACATCACCATGGACATATTCCAGTACGGTCGGGGATAAGATGAACCCTCTCTCCACTTCCAAAAATACATCCTTCGCCACAAGTGAACTACTCACCAAAAGATGTTGTTCAGAAAGGATGGTCGTATCCTGGCAATCAATCCTTGCCTTCCCTTGCAACCGAACATTCTGCAAGGTCGAGTCGGATACAAAAGAATCTCCTTGAACAGCGGTTGCCCCTTGGAGTAAACTCGCTGAAATATTCGATTGTCCTGATACAATCACATCATCAGATAGAAAGCTGAACTTGACAGTCGATTCACCATTGACGACACTTTGGTCGCTCAAGGTCGAACCGGTCAACAGTGCGTTTCCGTCGAGACGTGCATTGTTCAAGATGATACTCGATTCGTCGAGCCAACAGATTCCTCGATGAGATAAATTTTGTTCTTTCGACAACCACCCACCCCTGTCTCCGGCTTTGACCCCATGAGCAGGAATGTCAATCAGTGAGCGAATCTCTTTCACTATCGTTTTTCTACCATTTACCGCATTCGTCCACTCTTTCACTAGTCCCGTAAACTCAAATTTCTTTCTCAATTCAATCCCCCCTTTTTGTTCACCTTTGTATTTTCTTCAAAACTCATGTTTGTCAATAAACTGGCAATAATGCAGATGCAATCATCAGGAAAGCCATAAATGTCAGTACAATTCGCAACAGGTGCTTCTTCATCTTCACACACCTCCAATGTTGTTATTTTTGATGGTCTATTAGAGTCCTCATTTTGAGGAAACCACCTCAATGTGGTTGATTTAATAAATTATTTGGATTTTATGCAGGATTTTTTACATTTTTAGACAAATAAATTGGGGTGAGCTTCGCTTCTTTCAAACTCAATGGATTTACCCTTTCTTTTCTATCAACATCACTCTCACTTTCAATGTATGCACCAGGAGATGCTTTCTTTCTTGCCTCGAACGAAAACCGGTGTATATCGAACCAAAATTTCTCACAAGGAGGTAACATGTACTGATGCCGCTCATGCAAATCAAACTAGACCCCATCCTACGTATCACCTATGAACGGGAAGAAAAGCGATTGAACATCCGCTATGAGAGCCAAACGATTTCTTATCATCACGTCCCCTTGTTCTATTTTCATGAACTACTGATGAGTCCCATCCAACCTCAGTATCTGAGCAAATATATCCATCCCTATTACCCATATGAGGTGTCATCACCTCAATAAAAGGGACTGCAATTGCAGTCCCTTTTTTATATGTTCTATGGCTTTTGAATAGGATAGTCTGAAAACAAAAAAAAATCAGTGTTCAAATGAACACCTTTTTTAAAAGGAGGATAAAGGTATGGCTAACGGTGAATATTTATTGGTGGGTTGCATTTCTTCGATTGAGGCATCTACAGTTTCTACACGATTCTTTTTTTTAAACAGGAATACAGAAGAGTCCACAGATGTCACGAAAGAGTTATGTACGATGATTGCGTCATTCAATGAGGCGCAATTACCACACCGTGGTTATAGGGAAATCATTCCGTATTCTTACAGGAATGAATTGGCGCACTATTCATATGGCTGTGGGCTGTCTCACTACCTCTCGAATGATAAATTACCTTACCTCGGACTTGTGATGAATGGGAACGAGACATTCCCTGTACAGGATTGCGAGATTGCCATGTTGACCCCGTCTGATTGGAAAGCATTTTTCGGTCTAAACAACGTTTTTCATTTGGAGATGGAATCTGAACTGGTTAAGCATTACTTCAAGACATTTTAAGCCAAAAAAAAGACCTTAAAAAATAAGGTCTTTTTTTTCCTTCATTTTTACTTTGATTTTCTCCTCAAGTGTTTTCAATAGAATCATCATCGAGACGGCGAACGCAACTGTTGCCAAGTCCTGAGATGCCCCACTATCTATTGAAGCGACAATCGGGCGTGCAATTACAAAGTATGTTGATAAAATAATAGCCAATTTAATGATGAATGAGTACATGTTCATATCCCCTTTTAATTGATTGATATACGTTTCGAATTAGTTGAATCCTTTTGTATAAATGGTTCCTGATTCAATGATTGTGTCAAATACACTCCTGATTTCTTATTGATAATTTATCATACTTCTGTTTATCTCATCGTATAACCACAAACACATCATGAAAGAGAACTTATGTAATCTAAAAAGGAGCATGAAATAAAGTATGTCCAAGCCTCATTATTCTTATCTTTCCTACAATCAAATTGCCACAAAGATTGATACCTTTGTTCCGGAGATTCGTAGGAGGGACTATGATGCCATTGTTGTGATTGTACGTGGGGGATTGTTCCCGGGAACACATCTTTCAGTACGAACAGGACTCCCTATTTATTACCTGGCTTATCATCGAAAATTAGCATCACCCAAGGTCACGTGGATAGGAGAACCCGCTCCACATAAAAAGATTCTACTTGTAGAAGATATGGCAGGCTCGGGTAAAACACTCATCTCATGTGAAAAGTTCCTTATGGACCTTGGATATTGCGTGGATACATTCGTAGTATTCAAAGATTTGCTCTCAGCATCAAATCCGAAATTTTGCGGTTTTTCCACTTCTGTTCCGGGACATACCTTCCTATTACCTTGGGAGAGAACTAAGCTGAACCCTCAATATGAATCAATGGACAAGAGCGAACGTTTTGTAGACCACGAATTAGAATTTACCGTGTTCAATGCGAACTGCTTTTTCAAGCAAGACGAAATGAATCGTTACGTGAAATGGTCGATTTCCCCAATAAACATGATAGAGACAAAGGATATCATTTATATTGATGAACCAAGCAAAATCTTTATCTATCAAGACCTTTTTTCCACAGAAGGGATTCAAACACCTTTATGCCCGGCTCGCTCGTATGAGTTAGGAGCGGATGCTTCATCCTCGTTCTCGGAGTCGGAGCGCCTGGGGGCAGACCTCATCCGCTTGGGATGCACCCGTTACGTCGGAAATGACTTAGAACGTCTTGTTCTTTTGAGTAGTCAGTTTCCTCATTTGGAGATAATTTGGTGGAACAACGGGACTCCTGTTTCATTGAGCGGCTCGTTGGTCATGAATAGCTAAACATGATAAAGGACACTCTTTGAGTGTCCTTTATCTCATGTTCTTAAAATATGACTCCAATTCTATGAGTTTCTCAACGGAGACCTTTCTATCTAGGTCGATACGGAACACATCGACCTCCAAGGTCTTGAAGTTCTCATGGATTGGTTTTCTTCTACTGATTTCCTTGACCATATACTCAGTAGGATGAAGATTCATCATTTTCATGAACTGTTCGCCTTCTTCTTTCTCGACAAAGAGGAAGGCAGTATTCTCATCTCCGTGCGCAGACGGATAGTTCAGCGTATAGTAGCGTTTCTCCTTCTTCACCCAAACCGAATAGATTTTCTTCAAGAAGAAGAACGTGTTATAAAAACGGAAATGTTCACGCCTCACCTCGTCACGAGACGGGATTTCATAAACACGTCCGACTTCTCCAGTTGTCAGCTGAACCTTCACCCCGCTAGGCTGATTTCCTTTGGATAACACCTTGGCAATGATGCCTCTCGTCACGGTACCCTTCTTTTTATCTGAGTCCGTCTCAATATCTACCATCATGCCCGGTCTAAAGTTGTTCTTCATAGTTACATCTGTTGACATGCCGTCACGTCCTTTCTAGTTCCTTTCCGTATCTTATGACAGTGAACAGAACGATATGAATGAAATGATGTCGCATCTCTGAATAAAAAAACCTCCGTATGGAGGTTTTTAAAGCCTTAGCTCTCACGTTCAAATTCATACTGCCCTTTGATATTTCGGTTCAAGAATTTCCCTTTCGACTCTGCGACAAGAAGGTCTTGATACACGGAGTGCGGGACATCCAGATATCGATAGACAGCGCCTCCCACGAACTCGACACGGAGACTTCCGGTGCTCTTGTCATAACCGATTTGGTTAATCATCGAAGATGAGACTTTTCGCATCTGTTCCGGCGTATATGCCACCTGATATTTTGTCCCATTCTCATCAAAATAATATAGCTCATACGATGCGAACGTTGCCCGACTCCCTGGCTTACCGGCAGGGTCAGCCAACCATTCGACCCCATGCTCTTGGACGGTCGTAGGGAGCTGTTGAATCTCCTTTTCCAATAAAGAAGACTGAGCGAACCATTTCTCATACCCATCGATGTGATAGTATTCGTCATCCTCGCCTCTCCCATACCGATATGCGGTGACCAAACGCTCTAGCGTTTCAATCAAATCAGCTAGATGAACCTCATCTGTTTTCGGATGGAATCCCCCCATGTTCATGACGGCGGTTCCGGAAGAAGCGACGAATCTACCCGTCACCTCTACGACATAACAGTCTTTAAACGACTTTTCTTCTACTTTTTGTTGGATTGAGAACATAACAACCTCTCCTTTGATAGAGTTAGTAAGTCAAATCAATGACTCCTTGAATGCTGAATAATTCATGTTATGCGCTTTGATGGCGTAATATGATTTAAAAAAGACCCTCTTTGGGGGTCTTTTCGTTTCATAGCCTTAACGACATGTCACCAGACAATTTGGTATATTTGATTGTCTCTGTGTTAGCTATCGATTCAATATGAGAGAATTCGCTCATCTCCACATGGTCAAGATTAAGTCGTCCGTGACAGGATTCAATGACAGCGTAGTCACTCAGTTTTACATATTGAAGGTCGAGGCGTCCATCGAGTTTCACTCTGTTCTTTATTTCAGAGCGCATGATAGAGAGCGCATCTCCCCCAATATGAATCCTTTCAAGGTCACTTTCCCCATGCATTGTAGAGTCTTCGATAACGATTTCACCTGAATGATAAAACCAAACATCTTTAATCACTGTTCCTTTGGTCGTTCCATGGCATTTAAAATTGTCTACATCCGCCTCAATTGCAACTCTATCCATCGTATTGTTTCCGGAGAATGCTCCATAAGAACAGCCGAAAGCGCAATTATTAAAGAAGTGATTCCCTTCATAAAAGGTTGCACCGTCTTGAAATTCAATGTGGGAATTTTCTGCTGTAAGTCTTACTCTCAAAGTTTCGACTTCCATGTTTCGCAAGGAAGATTCCGATATGGTTGACCTTTCACCCAAACCAACATTAATTAGGCTAGAATTTGTCACTTGATGTTCTCCTGACAGCAAGGTGCGTTCAAGATTGGAGCCTGAGATAATAGTTTCGCCTTGAATCTCTGTTTCTTCACTGATAATTGAAGAGTCTTTCACGAGTACGTTTCCTGCTATCCGTGCCCCACCATAGACTTTTGATTCATCACTGACCCAACATGCTCCTTCTTGCGAGAGATTGCTTGCACATTCAATCCATCCACCTTTGTCTCCCGCCTTCACGCCATGTTTGGGGATATCCACCAATGATTGGATTCGCAATAACGTTGTCGTAGACAAATGCTCCATGCTCTCTTCTGTTAATATCGTGTATTTCATATAGATAAACTCCTTTTCCTTAAATTAATTGATGAATGCCTTCATCTGATTGTTTCAATTTAAAAAACGAGCAAGCTGTCTCCGGACAACTGTTCCTGTTGAATGGTTTTATATCCGTCACGCTTCATTTCAACCGAGGAAAAATCGGTCATCATTGAAGATGTCATCGTAATATGACCGTGTAAAGCATGAATTCTGGCATATTTGAGGAGGTTTACTTGAGTGAGCATGATGGATGCTTCGATGACAACCTTGTCTCGAATGACCGTTTCTATCATGCCGATATTTTTTCCAGATATATTGATTCGACTGGACTCACTGCTCCCTTCAAGGACCGACTCTTCAATTGAAACATGTTGTGACACATGAAAATGCACATTTTCAACATGGTTGTCCCTCTTGATTCCGATACATCTAAAACGAACAACCTTCGTGTCTACGGTTACATTTATAAGTGTATTCATACCAATAAATTCACTATGTGAGCTGAATAGTCTCACATTATCAAAGACATGCATGCCATTTCCACATCTCACTTTTTCCTTACTTTCGATTCTTGAACTCTGAACAAACAGTTCTACGTCAGAACTTTCAGCTTCGATGTGCTGTAATGTTGAATTCTCAATCGTTGAACGCATACCGAGGTAGGCATCGAACATGTTTGAGTCCTTGATATGATGTTCTCCGAACAATTGACATCGTGCAATGGTGCTATTTTCAATGACTCCGTCACCTTCGATGATGGCATCGTCAGAAATGATGGATTCCCCCTTAATCAGCACGTTATCTTCTACTTTCGAGTTAAAAACCTTCGACTCGTCGGCAATCCAACACGAGCCGATTTGCGAGAGCGCATCGTCTCCATCGACCCAACCTCCCATTTCTCCTTTTATGACACCGTGCTCAGGGATATCTACTAGAGCTTGTATGCGAAAAAGTGTTGCAAGTGATTTGTAATCCATATTTATCTCTGGCAAAATTCTGTATTTCATCATTCACACTCCTTCTAATCTTGGTGTATCTCCACACAACTGTATTTTTGGTTATCCTTTATGATATGGCGGAACGACTGAAATATGACGGGGGATTAATTGTCAAATTAAATTGACAAAAATGAGAAAAAATGTTATTCTATATGTAGAGTAGAGAAAGGAGATTTATATGAATATCACCACGGGCTTCACCGTAATCGGCTACATGTTATTGCTTGTTCTCGCCTTGAGCACGTTCTTCCATTTTTGGAATCGTAAGAGCTATTTGAAGAACCGGACACTTATCCGTAAGGTTTACTATCTGCTTGTCATCACTTCAACCTATTATCTTTTTTTGCAGGATTCATTTCCTTTCCAAACAACAACAGGGATTGTCGGGTTTGTGATTGGAGTGATTGTAATTGATTTGATGGTGTTACAGACTCCAGACATCACAAAGTTCATGTCGCACGAATTGAAGCAAGAAGAATATACTGACCGAATCGAGAAGAATGAGGGCAATGTACAATTGCTGACCGAGAAGATACTGAAAACGCATGAGATGATGCCAAAGCCCTCAGAGCCTTGGTGGATGGAGGATGAGTTTGACTTTTCTCCTGAAGGGTACGAGAATAGTATGAAGCAGTATTTGGAGAGATATACGGGCGCATTTGATATCAATCTGTTCTCCTACTTTGTCGAGTCGTCAGCAGAGCAAGATGTGTTCTCGAACAACCTCAAAGAGAAGTATCGGTTGATTAAGGAACATCAAGAGCTTAAGACCCGAACCGTCGGAATGCGAGATAGAGATGCTGTCGCCAAGTTGGTGACTGCCAGAAACATCGAAATCTTCAATGACGGGCAGACAACGGTTATCTTCCCCTATTTCGGCGAATATTATAACTTTATCCTTGTCATCACAGGTCGCAATGGAGTGCATGTCGGTGGCGCTGACGCCGCCCTTCTCTTGAACCTGATGTATACTTTCGATGCATGGCTATTATCAAATGAGATGGACTTCGATGATTTTGGTGATGACATTGCAGAGATGTCTAGAGAAAGTGCCTTGGAAGCGCATATGGAAGCGCAGATGGAGGATGAACCCGAAGTATGATATACTCTCATTACAAGGAAAGGAGCGTGAAGACGATGAAGGAACAACCTGCCACAGCTATAGAAGTCAGTGCCACGACTAAAGGAAAGCGGACAGCGTTTTCTCGTCGTAGACGAGCGCTACCACCGAATCCGAACAAGAAGACGACGACGATTTCAGCTGATAAATCCATTGCACGATTGAAAGAAGAAAATCGTGCCGTCATTTATGGGTATAGAGACTAAAGAAAAGAGGTGACAAATGTCACCTCTTTTTAATTCTCATTCAATTTACGTTCTTTGAATTCAATGGTTGCCAAAGAAACAATGAATATATTTAACGTGTAAAGCAAGGTACATAGAATCACTTGAAGCACCTCAGAGAATACTCCAAATCCGGTTCCAGGATATGCTTCACAAAAGTAGACGTTTACACTACTTTTTTTATTATGTTTCATTCTATTCAAATGAATTAGTTCATATAAGAGATAAAGAAAAAAACGCCTGACTAGGCGTTTTCTTTTGGTATATGGAAATGTAACCGAACCGCATCTAGGTGACTTTGGGTTATTTCATTTATATCGAAAATACTGTTGTTCTCCTCGAAAATACTGTTGTTCTCCTCCATGACAGCCCGCACCTGTGATTCCAACATCTCCGCCTCCGCTTTTTGCTCAGACGAAACTCTAGGATTGACTTTAATTTCTGTCAATATCGCCAAAGCAGGATGTGATGAATGTGTGTTGAGGTTTCGAGCAGAAGGCATCTTTCGGAGCTCTGTTAAATGCTTTCGTTGTTTCTCATCGAATCGTTCATCCCCGTTTTTATCAAACTTTACCATCTCTTTGACGGTTGACACTTCATTCGTCAATTCTTTTCTTAAAAGAACCAATGTTTCATCATTCATTTGATAAAGGATTTTATCTTCATCGGAAAGCTCTTCATAATCCGGTAGACCTTTCTTCAAATCACACAATCTCCAATATTCATGATAGATTTTTGCGATTCTTGTCAGGTGCTTCAAGTCTGCAGTTTGTTTAATCGGCAATGAACGATATTTCGAGTTCTCTAAAGGTGAAAACTCGAAAACAGAACGGAACTTTGCAGAATTATCATCAGAATTGTTCCAGAAGAACGTTTCTATCCGATATTGCGAATCTCTCACATCCTTGTCCACAGCGTCTTCTGACAAGATGAAGGAAGAAAACACGGCAATCATAAATGTCGTCAAGACCAACATCAAGATAAGTGTAGAAATATTAGCCTCACCGTGTGCAAATGGTATGAAGCTCGTAAAAAGCAAGTGTATCCCGACAAGGGCGAGCATCAATTCTCCATCAAAATGTTCACGAATGTCAGACCCGACTTCTTTTCTAATTTTATTAATCTTCATTATGTGGGAATGTTCTTTTAATAATAATCGAAGAAGAGGAATCGCTATCAAAACAAGAATTGTCATGGCTACTACTTTAAAAAGTATCATCTATTTATCCTCCCTTATATGCGTCTCTTATATTTTTTAGCTATCTGTCATGTTTGAATACGGTGAAACATTTTCACTGCATTCATCAAGCCATCGGATGTTTCGTCAGCACTCAGCATTGGTGTATCTGCGTCGGATAATATCTGTTTAACTTGATGTTCTAACTGACGAGCTTCTTCTTTCTTTTCAAACGACACGTTCGGGTCTTTTTGAATGAAATGAAGCGTTTCAATTGTAGGATGCAATCCTTTCAGACTTACAGGATTGAAGTCTTTTATGTCTCGAAGTTCTCGTAGTTTCTTTAGTTCTTGTTTGCTATAACGTTCGTCACCTTTCAAATTGAAAAAAGGCTTCATCTCTGACCCAAATTTCTTGAGCTCCGCTCTCATCTCACGAATGGTTTTAGTAAGACTGTCACTCCGTTTTTTATCCTCTTCATCGAGCTTGTGATAGAGTGGCAAGCCTTCAGAGATTTTTAGCAACTTGCAATACTCGTGATATAACGTTGCCGCTCGCAATACCAGTTCAAAGTTCGTATCTTGATTGAATCGACGGAAAAACACACGATTCTCGTCCCGAAATACCGTATACCCAAATGCTTCAAAGAAGTTGTCACGATTCCTCTCCCCCTCATCACCGGATGAAAAATTTCCAAAATAAGACTCGATAAGAGAGTAAGGACGTTGCGATTCCTTGTAATCTTTGAGAAGGACTCGATACTCCCCAGTTTACATAAGTACAGCGCAAATAAGGAAGATGAGAATCGTCACAACTACAGCCCATCCATACAAGAATGACTTCATCATATTCTCGTCATTCAAGAATGAACCGACCCCGACGATAAAGAACTGCCCGAGGTTGACCGCAAGATAGATTGATGGTGAAACAATACTCAAATTTTCACCATGTACAAGGCGTAAGATTTTTCGTTGTTTCATCACCGTCTTAAAATGATTGAATGTAAACACAAGAGTGATTGTAGCGAAAAACAGAATCAATATATTTAGTAAAAGCATGCTTTATTCCCCCTGATATCTTGATTTGATAATTCTAGTATATTACCATTTTTGACTATTGTCAAAAATATATTAATACTAAATGAATACAATATTGAGAATGAAGAAACAGTGGTTCTCCATATGAACCGAGTGAAAAGGGGCGATGACATGCAGGTTTACCACGGGTCACCTGAGCATTTTGAAACATTTGATTATCACAAGATTGGGATTCAAGGGACGACTGAAGGATTTGGATTTTATTTTACAGACACCAAGCGTGTCGCAGAGGGATATGCTCAAAGAGGCTTTATCCATACTGCAGAATGGTTAGGGAGAAAGTCTCTCTCCCAAGAGCATCTCACCATCGACAGAAATCAATTCAGAGAGTATTTAATCGAGTTAGACAAGCAAACGGATTATTTATCGAACTGGGGGGAAGTTGCGTTTGAAGGGTTAGAGAGCGTGCTGTCTCGTGCGATTGAAGGGGAGTATGACTCGTCTTTGAATGATGTGGAACTTGTTGCAGGTGTCATCCAATCATCCGGCGATACAGAAACCTGTTTGACCCTTCTGTATCAGATGTTCGAATACGACTCTATCGTGTGCGACGCAGAATGGGGTGGCACACAGACACTTTACATTGCACTCGTCCATGATGCTTATCAGATGTTGCTTGCAGAGAAAATATAAGACATGACACAATAGGTCATGTCTTTTTTAATTAAATGTGCCGAGGGTTTGAATCGGCTCTTCTTCCTCTTCCTCGACAAAAACGGTCGTCATTAGGTAGTCTTCCAAGTTGTCCAATTGTTCTTGTAGACGACTTTTCGTTTCTTCATCATAAGGATTTTCAGTTACTGCCTTCATATCCGACACGAACTCTTCTTTTAAAGTCCCTCCGTTGTAAGAAGTGAATCGCTCATTCAATTCAGGCACTTTTTCCATCTTCTCTTCATCCCAGTCCCCCATTTCCAAGTCTGAACTGAGTTCTCGGATGTCTTGCAATAAAACCACTCGAATATCTTCCTTTTCATCTAGAAGTGAATCGCCTTCCACTTGCCACTCTGCCGATTCAGACGAAGTGTTGTCATTGCTAAATAAAAATATGTTCAACAGGACGATTATGGAAATTGCACATATTAAGACTGTCGTCAGTTCTATCGATGTTCCTCCAGATATGTCTTTCAGTTTTCCCTTCAACTTCCGCACTTTATCATCTCTCCTTTAGTTTCTTCGCTTGTTTGGTTTCTAACATCATATCCCCATTTTTCTCATATAGTCAAAAATATTTTAGTCAATCAATTCTTCTTCTTCAATTTTAAATCAGAGAAACCGATTCATACATTGAATGCGAACGACATAGAATAGGGCATCAAATAAACTTAGGTACAGCTTTGTCTGTCTTGGAAAAAGGGGAATTCGATTGTCTATCATATTGGCTTGTATCATTACTTTGTTCAGTATCGGCATCATCTTATTAGGTCGTTATGCGTTAGGAGACGCAAACAGAGGGTTTCATGTCCTCCTTCGATTCATCGGTTTCATGGGGATGATTTCTTTTGTCTACAGCGTTCGAGAATTGAGCCATTTTCTATGATGAAGAGACAGAACACTTCGATTGAGGTGTTCTTTTTCACAGACAAAAAGAGAGCGTTAGTCGCTCTCTTTTTGTCTAATTTGAAAATACTGCGTCACCACTCAATATGATATCGGAAAGTGCTTTTCTATCAAAGAGTGGCAATTCGATAGAAGAGAACTCCAACACCTTCGACTTCGACAATTCACCGCACATCTTCACTCGTGCATAGCCTTCAACAAGGCATTTGACGAGACTTACATCCCCATCTACGACCACATTTCCAATTACCGAGGTGCTTTGCACCTTGATAGCATTACCTTTGAGCGTCACCGGTATATCGGTTGATAAGCCGATGATTTGACTACTTTCAATTGTCCCGTTAATTGTTCCGACACGGAGCAACTCGATTCTTTCCTCGGTTTTGACAAATCGTAAAGTACCCTTCTCGGTCACTTGAAACTCCTTACAAGAGATATCGACATCACTCATGACCAACTCTTCCTCAACATGACCTTTGTTGACTTTCAGGTTCACATCCGTCCATTGTTGTTTATTTTCCAACGACATTTGATAGGTGATTGCCAAGTTGCACCCATTCAAATTGAACTCATCCATGATGATGACGTTTTTCATTCTAGAATCGTGAACTTCTCCACTTCCTCGCATCATACATTTGTGAAGGACACTCTCAGATAGACGTATATCCCCTACGATATCGATGACACCGGTTAGTACGCATCTGTTCATCGTCACCCGTTCGAGATGACTGTCTGTCAGTGTCAGCCTACTCTTGTGTATCGTCGCATTGTGAAGCGTCATATTCCCGTCCAATGTACTTCCATCCAAAACACATGTTTCTCCTGAAATCCGTGTATTGCCCTCTACGACAGATGTTTTATCTATCCAAATCGTTCCATTGTCCTCAATGATTACATCCTTACCGACGATGCCTCCCATGTCTCCTGCTTTGACCCCCCATTTAGGAATGTCAACCTTGGAATAGAAGCGATATGCCCATTCTGCCATCGTCTCTTGAATTAAATAATATCTACACTCTTTCTCTTCTGACATGGTTACACCATCCCCTTAATCAGCTAAATTGCGAACTTCATTTATTATAAAAGACCTGAAATTCATCAGGTCTTATTCAATCATAGAGAGGTGTTGAATCATCGCATTACGAAATGATTCGTCTTCCTCTAGTCTAAAGTGATTCAGTATATCCGCCCCGTCATAAATCGTGATTACCTGTTCTTCTGTGATGCTCACATCTTTCCCCTTGTAGTCTTTAAAGACATCCAACACCGAATCGATATTGGTATACGTCGTGTCTTCATCTGAGGGCAACGCCTCATCGAAGGTAAACACGTTCATACCAAGTAGGTTATATTCAGCTCGTTCACCCATTTGCTTCTCCTCCTTATAATCCAAGACTGATAAGATTTTCGTCTAACCGTTTGAAAGCGGGGATTTCTTCGACAGAGAGATACGTTTTGACATGTGATTCGTCATTCAACCCGAAAACAGATGTACCTTCATTCTCCAATCTAGAATACGTAAAGTAAACAATCTCCGGCTTCGTTTCTCCAGGAGCAAACACGTATAAGTCAAATGAGACATTCCCGGGAGAGACATAGATATCGACCCCTCCAAAGGTTTTCCCCTCTTCTTCTTCACCGAAATTCCTTTTTTCCTCATAGCGCCGTTTATCTTGTTGCGCCTTTTTGATGAGCGGCAATTCTGTTTCCACAAATTCCTCTGCATACTCTAAGACAACCTTCATGGCTTTCTCACTAGCGAAGGATATCATCATTCATCTCTCCTTTTT
This sequence comes from Exiguobacterium sp. s140, assembly GCF_018617035.1. Lineage (GTDB taxonomy): Bacteria > Bacillota > Bacilli > Exiguobacteriales > Exiguobacteriaceae > Exiguobacterium > Exiguobacterium profundum. The sequence goes on along the minus strand of NZ_JACSJK010000003.1, from coordinate 317,559 downwards.
CATCATGTGCATCCACAACTATATTCCATTACTTTATTATTATAGTCTTGATAAGAAAAACAATGAATGTTTCGCCCGACAAATGAAAAAACGCTTGAATTATCAAGCGTTTAAAGTTCCTTATAGGTAACGATGAGCGTATCCCGAGAAGTGATGTTCACGGCTACGATTTCTATATTTTGATTGGACTGAATCTTCATCAACCAATCCTGATATTCTCTAAATACGGATTGCCCCATTCGAGTTGGTGCAATCAACGTTGTTTTATACATATGACTCACCTCCTTTGACACTCTGGGAATGATTCACTAGACATTTTTAATTTAAATTCGTCGGATGTTCCACAAACCCTCTGAATTACAAAATCTTCTTTATCAAGAAACAATGTCAACTGTTTTCATGACCGTATCACCTGTCAACGTAATGTCTTTGATACAATGCTTATACTGGTTCTCTGATGAAATAGCTGACATATCCGATAAATCCACTCGTTCCAATCTTCCAGACATATTAACGTGTGCATAGTCTTTTAATCGAGAAGTGATTATGCTTAAATCTTTTCCTTCAATTGACACGCTTCCTTGTATGTTCACATCGTAAAGCCTAATTTCATCACTTGTCGTGATGGTAATTCTGCTTCCGATTGCGCCATGAAGGACAACTTCTCCCCGATACAGCGGCGTATGATGGAAGCGGATTGGTCGTGCGAATGTGATTCGCTTCATGTCAACCGGGCAATAGACATGTTGAATGTCTACATTTGTCGAAGAATGGATGACATCAATGCGACCGGAAAATTTTATCGCTTTGAACCGGTCATCGATAAAAGCGTCCACACAATCAATATCTGAGTCCTTAATGATAAAGTACGTGTTTTTGATAGTCGTTCTTTCTTCAGATATCCATCTTGATTTGATTACGGTAAAGACGACCGTATCACATGTCACATTTTCGAGCTCCGCCTCTTCGATTTGAACCCTTGAATCCTTAAATATACATCCACCTATCGATGATTCCTTGACTGTAGCCGTCTTGTAAAAGACTGAATCATGAATCATAGATTCCTCGTATGCACCTTTTTCTAATCGACTCTTGCCCGTCACCACGCATCTCTTATACAAGACTGCATCTACGACGACTGCTTCACCTAAGACTTTGCTATGATAATGTATCCATCCCTTGCCTTCTTGACTTAGGTTCTTCTCACCATTGACCAGACCACCTAACTCACCTGATTTTACCTCTAATATTGGCATATCCACCAATGCTCGAATCCGATATACCCCTTCATCCAGCGTGTTTACCAATTCATATCTTTTCAATTTGTTTGACCTCCTCAAGTCAGTGCATGTCCTGTATGGACACCTTTTTTTCATTATCCCTCATCTTATTCAAAACATGGACAACATATAAAAAGACCATCAAATGATGGTCTTACTTAATCTCTAAAGGTAGATAGACAATATAGACATCCCCCTCCTCTGAATGGACTTTGAAGTCGAATCGATAAACGCCTGGCTTTAACTGATTTTCTCTCAATCTTGTTGAGATGTTCACCATATCGTTTTTCTCCAGAACAAAGTTGGAGACAATCGGTTTCTCCCATGAGAGGTTCTCGACTTGGATATAATCACTATCTCCTTGTTTCTTTTTCAAGACATCGACTTCAGTCATTCGATGTGGTTCGTCAACCAAATGGATAGTCGTTCCGCTTCGATTGAACAAAGACACTTCAAAGTGATGGTTTGTCTCGTCGAGTCCTCTATATTGCACTTCCATATCATAGACCCGATGAGGCTTCAGTTCTTCTGTGAGAATGAGTGATGCTACAACCATCGGAAAAGGGAGCAACCAGATTAATTTCTTCTTCATCATGAATGACGAACCCCTTCATGGATGGATAGGAGTAAATCATACGTCTCTGATGTCATCCATGGTTCCCTATCAATCGTCCTAACACGCACATCCCATTCAGATGAGATTTCACGTATAAAGTCCTTGATATGATTGATTTCAGTCTCATCAATTTTTTGAACCAGGAACATCTGGTCAAACTCCTTAGGCGTGTCCCCTTTGTAAAGGTATATCCTAGAATCTCCCTTAAATTTCCCCTCATTCTCAAATGCATTCCAAAAGACCTCTTTCATCGAGTCATCGATTGGTTTGATTCGTAGATATAGTTCTGCCCTCATTTTATCGCCTCCTCAGATTGATACTGTCTTGATATTCTATTCAAAATGGAAGTGTTTTATAGAATATGGGGCGTTCGTGATAATTCTCACTACTGACTATTTTTGTAATATGTTGTTAAAGTAGATGGGGTCATAGCCGATATATTGTATAAGAAGACATCAATCAGGAGCATTCAAAAGAGGATGCAGATTTAGGAGAGTATACGAATGTTGAAAGATACATTGAAGGATAGTTGGATAGTTGTTGGTATTTTTATCTTTTTGACAATAGCGATTTTAGTCAAGACAGTTGCTATTCCGGCATTTGAATATCAGGTTGATAAGGTTCGGACTGATTTCCAAGCAGACTTTGAACAGAATCTAGACAAGCTTCATGAGAACTTTTAAAAAGAGCCCTTAGGCTCTTTTTTTATTCTCTCAGACTCTCCCACAAAGAAGCATTTTTTCGTAAAGGAGGGTTCCATTCATTCATCTCGATATTAAAATATCGACCGAGGTAGACGGTTCCATATTCGGTATTTGATTTCTGGTCAAACATATGTTGAAAGGTATGACCCGTGTCATGATTCACAACGATTCCACCTGCATTGTTATAGACGCCTTCGGTTACGCAAATAGGGAGGTCAAACGTCTTATATGCAAAATTGCACATTTTTGAAGCCATGTTGACGACATCGCCCATGTAGATAAGGTCATTGATTCCACTACCATCAAATCCTGCCTTGACGACGAGCGCACGACCGTATGCAATGCCAATGCCGGCTTGAAGCGGTTCAAAATCAGAATATTTCTGTTTGAATTTCTTATTCAATACCGTCATCATCGAATTGCATTTAGCCGAAGCTTTTAAAGCTTCAATGACGGGCGTATCCCTATTGAACAGTGGCTTTCCTGCAAAAATGGCTGATACACAATCTCCAACGATGTTGATTTCTTGACACGTTCTGTGTCCATTGAGAATTGCCACCATTTCACTGATGTAAGCACGATATATCCGGGCAAGTGTTCGTGACTTTCTCCCAGTCTTCTTGATGAGTTTTGTTGAACCACGTAAGTCTATGAACATAGCGGCACATTTGACATATTTCCCATTCGAATAAGTAAGATTCTCAGATGAGGGGATATTGTCCGATTCCTCAAACTCTGTTGGAAAGCTTAAAATCTTGTCGATTCTGGCTCGACTCTTCTCGAAGTCATAGAGTTTATAGTTTGTTCTCATAGATTTTCCTCCAGTTATTATTGAATTTAAATTCTAACATCTGTCCAATTCCAACGTTGGTAGATTCAAGCCGGTAAAAATTTTGTGTAAATCTGACCGTGGTGTAGATGTGAAATTCTCTCTTCGACAACATTGTAGCGCAACCTCTTGGTATTCCAATTCTTTCGAGACGGCTTTTACCGCTTTGATGACGTCGGATACATAAGGAAACGATGGGAATTCATCACAATTCTCCAACTGTTTTTTAATGACCTCATAGGCATGAAAATGTTCACCTTGTTCAACCAAAAAATTGACGACCTTCCAGTAATAAATATCGTCATATACTTCGTGCGAAGATTTCCCGATTTGGGAACCAAGGCTCATTATGTCGTATTTTTCCTCAATGAATTCAGAAAAATCCATGGAGTTCAACTGATTCCTAAATTTTTCGACATTCAGCCTATATTTTTCAAGGTTCACCAATTTATTGACGTGTTCCAACAAGTCCTTTTCCTTATTCGCTACATACAATTCTCTCTTCCTTAACTCCTCCTCTTTTTGATTCAACTTCAAATCTTTTTCATTCAACTCGTATGATTTTCTCTCTAGTCGCTCGTTGTTCTCCAAAAGAGACCCTAATTTTGAGTCAAAACCTCGTACCAGGCTGTCCAAAACATCTGCGAAACTCTGGTCATTTGGATGAGGTGTTGATTCATCTTTTTCATGCTCGTTCTCGATTACATCGTCAACCTCAATGTATAAGTCGTGATGTGTGATTTCCGCAGAATATCCTTCATACAAATTGCTTCCCTTGAAGCGAAACCCCTTGTTCCAGAGTGGGTTTCCATTAGCATCAACTTTCTCTGACTTTGGCAACTGCTCATAGAAATGCTTCGTCACAAAAATCTCACTTCCAAACGCTAAATCGGTATGTTTACTTGCGAGATTTGCCGGTCTTCCCGCCCACACGAGGTCTCTGGAGTCGTCCCCGTCGTGCTCGATACCGATTTTAGTCACCAAAAGTCGTCCTATATCAATCCCGACACCACATGATATCGTCTTCTTGTTGACTAACCTCTTACAGAGAGGATTATATATGTACTCAATGACGCTCATAATAGAACGAGCCGCTTCTAGCGCCTTTGTCGCTGAACTGTTCTCCTTATCTTCGACAAAAACCCCCATGACTCTATCCCCAGAGATTTGTCTCACCCAACCTCCGCTCAAATAAATGCATTTAGACATAGACTCTGCAAAAGCCTTGTAGATTTTCGCCATACTTACGGCTTGTGACTTGTCAGATAGTATCGTCGAGCTTCGAATATCGACAAATAAAATCGAGCATTTGGTCAAGATGAGTCCGTGATTCGCATCCTCTATGTCCCTTACTGAAGGGACGTTCTCATCTTTATGGTCATTCACAACCATCTCACTTTCGAATATCGATAAAATATCATTCTCGATTTCTTCAAAGTCTGTTTCTGTCATCCTGTTCACTTTATTCCCTCCATTTTTAGTAGAGTCTGCATGATAAAATTGTACTTGTGTGGACTGAATCGAACGGGTTATAAATGATATAGTCAATGGACATTAGAAGCGGGCGAGGTGCCATGATATGAAGTATGATAAGCGGATAGATATAGACATTCAAAAAGAAGAAGCCATCCGGAACATAGAAAGGATTAACTTTTGGATTGCGAACTGTGATACGAAAATATCCTTCTCACTCGGGTTCACCGGGATTCTGATAGCCGGGTTTCTTTCAAGCTCGATGATTTCTGACTCGTTAAAAAATACTGTGAAACTGTGGAAAGAAGGGGAAACACAGGGTTTGACATATGATTGGATTTATACCAATCTCACATTGCTCATTCTCGGCTTATTCGTCTTAACCATACTATTGACCCTTACTTATCTATTCAGAGCGAAAAAGGGACGGGTCAACCCTGACGTTTTCAATGAATCTGGATTAGAAACCAAATCAGTTCTCTTCTTCAACTCAATTAAAGACTACGGGTTCAAATCCTATAAGTATAAATACACCCGACTTACGGAATCGGCTCTTCTTAACGATTATATATCCCAAGTTTATATCAGTTCAAAGATTTGTAGCGTTAAATTTGCTTTGTATCAAAAGGGTGTAAACTCGTTAATCACATCGACTATCTTGTTCATCATCCTCATTGCCTTATTGATGTTCAAGTAAAGAGAAAAAAGAGCCTGAATCGATTCAGGCTCTTTTTAGCAATTGATTGAACTCGGAATGAATGTCCTGCTCTTTCGGATTCGCAACATCTTGGGTAGACGTCAATTCTTTGAACGCATACTCATTGAAGATTTGCAGACCTTTATTGGTGATGATGAAAACCTCATCTCCAATAACCAGGAGTATCGATTCTAATTCTTGTTCAAAATCCCTTACAGGCAAAGTGATGAGTGCGTGAATCAGATTTGGTGACTGATTGATTTGCGGGATAGAATTGTTCATATTCCCTTGCACTCGACGTGTCACGTCCAGTTTATAAGCGAGATGTGCACGATAGTTTTTATGATGCCATTCCGTCAAATGCTTGCGTTCACGCCCCTTATACCATGGGAAGTGAGGCTCCACATAAGTTGGGTCTTCAGCAAACATTTGTACCTTTTTCAAAGTGATATCTAAAATCTTCCCTCCCAAGCCCATACAGACTCGGAGCAATTGAATCATATCACTATTGCAAAGAAGTCCTTTATTGGACAGGTATCCATACTTCGAAATCAATTCTTTTACGTTCATAAACATATTGGAAGGAGTATCGGTTTTAACAACCATCTCCTTTCGTCCTTGAAATTTCATCTGGTTCAAACGAACCCCTCCTTCAACTTGTCTCAAGCGAAACACCTGTTTCATTTACATATCTCATTCTATTTTTATTCCATGCATTAAATTATTCTTTTACATAATTTTCTTATTCCTTTACCTATATAACAAAAAAACATATAAAAAAGAGGATAACCGCTACGGCTACCCTCTTCACATTGGCTGTGGTCGTTATAAATGATTAGTATGCTTTAATCTTTAATGGTTGTTTCGTCTCATAGATGCGAATCATGTCCTCTGGAGACCAATCAAAATATGAAGAGTTCCAATAAGGATTGATTTTATCTAACATTTTCTCTGACAAAAGATACACGTGCATACGGTGCGTACCATCATGATGATGCCCTAGGATGGTAATCGTCCCGTTCTCCGAACGCACCACTTCGACCTCATCAACGTTCCCCATTTTTTCAAGAGGATTTTCGCTGATGCCGAACACCACCCCACCGATTGGCGAGCCATTCCATAGTCCTATTTTTCCTACCAGTGCGATATGGACAATATCCGTCCCGTATCTCTTCTCATGGCGTTCAATCGCTTCATTGATTTTCTCCATGAAATGCAATTTCTCTTCATTCCAACAATCCTCAGAGAAGCGGATGGTATCCTTATCCACCTCCGGTTCTGTTTCAAGGTTTATCCCTACGGCTAAACACCCTTCTGATGGTACGAAACCTTCCTGACAGCTCGATGATGACAATAACGTTTCCATTGAACATTCCTCCTGTAGTAAATGGTAGCTATGCTACTCCAATTTGTTTGAACCCTATATGATAAGCATCTTGGAGGAGTCTTATTCTTTGAATTCTGATAAATACGGCGGCGTCTGCATAGAGTATTGATAAAACGATACGGGAAGGAGATGGTAGGTTGAATCGAAATATTATTGGTCTATCGGTCGGGATTGCAATGCTATTGCTTTCCATTTATGCTAATTTTATTCTTCAGTCCGAACATGGTTACAACACTCATACAGGGACGATACTTGGGATTCCCATGTTCTCATTGGGAGAACCGCTCACATGGGGAACACCATTGCTCCTTTGGACACTCGCAGGGCTGTCTGTGACGGTATTCTTTGCACGTACATTTAGAGTCACAGCTCTTTTTTTATCAATAATGGCATTAATATCGATTCCTTCACTATGGATTTGATGTATAAAGTTGGTCAGAGGCAACATACCCGAAACATAAACCTATATTGATGAGATAAAAATCAATTGCAATAAGCAAAAGAAAAGAGCCCTTTTGATAGGACTCTTTTTTCTATTCATCGTTAAAGTGATAGACTGATTCCATTCCAATCCTCATGAGAGCGAATGTGAATCCTCTGAAAAGTCGAAGCTACATTCTAGGCTGTCCACGGTACTAACGAATTCATGAAGAATGAGCATGAATACAGCACCAATTACTTGTAGTGAGAAAAACAGATAAACCATGACAATGATGACGGATTCTACAAATAAAAACTCCATAATGATTCCTCCTGTGACATAAATGATGTGTTGACATACCTTATTTTTTAGACATGACATTATATGTCACCAGACAGAGGTGTATTCGGTATTCACTCGAATCGATGGTCTGATTTTAAGTATATTTTGGGATTTATAAGCCCCATTTTCAGCCCGTTACCCAAGTCTTGTTCTATCATCTGATATTCGACGTACTCAGTCTCATCCTTGTCCAACGACATCTGGACTCTGGCAACCCCTTCATAAGACCTCACACTTTCGTCAAGGTAGAATACCTTAACCCTAATTTCATCATGAGAGCCGTCATACATTCCACTCTCTGCTTCGCCCAGTAGTTCGATTTTGGTAATATCGCTTTTAACAACAGGTAAGGATTCAACGTATGGTGTCACATAGTTTTGCATCCATTCATCTTTACGTTGCTCCTTAAAAGGAACATCGCCTAACATTAGGACGAACAATCCGCAAATAAAGAAAAAGACCCCCAAGCTAAAACTAAGCTCACTATCAAGCCTATCCCCGATAACGCAAAGAATACCCGCTATGATGAAGAACGAGGAGAAAGCTAGGATATGCCACCATGAAAATCCATCCTCCACCATTCGCCCGGCTTCAATCACCTGTTCAATTGTCATCTGAAATTCCACTCCCTTTCTTGACTTTACCTAAGTATAAATTTAATTTTGACTATAGTCAAAATTTTATGTATGATTAAAGGGAGCCACTAAGTGTGACTCCCTTTTCATGTTTTTTCTTTATACGTTTGCAACTCCGAAGGCATACCCGACTACGGCGCCACTTATTGAAACAAAGATGAGACCCGTCCAGAACAGTTTTGGGAATCGCCTGCCGCTAATCATCAAACCACATCCAACGATAAACAACGTCATAGCAAGTAGTGCAATCAAATAATTCACATTTATCGCCCCCTATCTTTTCCTCATCCTATGAGGGTTGATGGGGTGTTCATAACCAATTTGTAGTTTGAGACCGGTCGAATGATAGCTCTTGGCTATATCTAATGTTGACCGCTCTTCAAGAAAGGGGTATATCATGCAAAACTTAGTGCGGATTCAACAACTCTTGATGGAACTTGAAAAAGAAATTGAACAGATACCGGATGAAATCGAAAACATGAAGAAAAAGGAAAGTGAATATGACACGGTGAATTCAGAGGTGTATCATACCGTGCTCAACTTCAACCCATCCGCATCTGAAGCCTCGACGTTTATCAAACGTTGGCAAGGTGTACTTCAAGAAAGACATCTTCACAAGAAAGAATTACGAAAAGTGTTCGATGTGATGCCTCAATTAACCGAAATCCAGGAGCTCATACCAAAAATATTATCTGTCATAGAAGGAAAGAACGATAGACAGAGACCATTTGTCTATAAAACCGAAATCGGGTCAAATCTTATCAAAGACTCGTTTAAAAACTTTGAGGAGCGAGTCAACTACCCTACCCAGTTTTTAGAGTCACATATGCAATCAGACACCGCTACGCTCGAACTCAACGATGCATCGAACATTTCGTGTTTGAATGTTTCGCCACCAGACAACTCAAATTCTTTGTTCCTGGAGTCATATCAGAACAAACTGTATCTGTTGAATGGAGACGGTATCTTTGCAGTCAAGAGCACCTGGTCAGACATGTATCAGTATATGAATAAATTTCAGGTGAAAAACGTATTCATTGAGATAGAAATGCGTGAGACCTATCACGCTGAAATCATTAAAACCTATAATCGTTTGAAAACGGGGAATCCGATGAGAAAACCACTGAAGAATCTTTTATCCAACAATGTGACAACTCGCTCTAACAAGCGTCAACAGCGGATAAGACGATTCGAAGAAGAGCTACAATCTCGGAAATATAAAGAAAAGAGCTCATAAGAGCTCTTTTCTTTATGCCTCATGCTTCACTCGGGCATTCGCCTCGCATTTCTTCGCATGATTGAACCGCTCAATATCCGCTAGATAACCTGTAATTCGACGGATACGTTGGATGTTTTCACTCCCACAAACATGACATTCATCTTCGATATACCCATGCTCCCCACAATCACGACAATGGTCAATCGGGAAGTTAAATGCTCCCAACGCAATATCCTGTTTCTCCATCCATTGTAGGAGTGAATAAAGTGCCGAAGGATTGTATTTTAGATTTTCTTTACATTCGACATACGTAATCGTACCCCCGTTACAATAGACCTGATACTCTCCTTCAATCTTGATTTTCTCAAACATAGAAATCTCATGACGGACATCGACGTGCATGCTGTTCGTATACCACTCCTTATCTGTCACCTTCTCTACGATTCCATGCTTCGAGCGGTCTCGATTCACAAGCTTTCCGGTCAACCCTTCAGCAGGTGTTGCCAAGAGCCCAAAGTTCAATCCCATCTGTTTGGTCGCTTTCTGTGTCAATTTGTAGAGGAAGCGAATGATTTCAACCCCGAGTCGCTGTGCGGCGTAATCTTCGCCGTGATGCTTCCCTATCAATGCGACAAGCGCCTCAGACAGCCCGATAAATCCGATGGCTAAACTACCATGCTTCAAGACCGTTTCAATCGGGGCATTCATGTCGAGGTGTTCAGAATCCTTCCACACTCCCCACATCAAGAACGGAAAATCAGTTGGCTTGAATCCGGACTGATATTTCAAACGTGCGATTAATTGGTCTCTCCCAATCTCGAACACGTGATTGAGCGCCACAAAATATTGACAAATCATGGCGTTTCTCTGATGTTCCGGCAATAATCTTACGGAATGCTCGACAGCCAATTCATCAAAGGTAACCTGTTCATGTCGAGGGAACACACCATGCTTCACATCCAATGCGATTCCAGGTAGATTCAATGTCGTGAAGGATAAGTTCCCTCTACCTGTGACCCGCTCATTAATCTCGTCCCCAATGACGTTCGATGCGACACGTGTCCGACATCCCATGCTTGGGATATCTTCTTTGAATGGAGCGTTTAACTGACAGTCTTGGAAATTGTACGTCGGGAAGAGACGAGTGGCACTGACTTCAAGACTTCGGCAAAGTAAGTCATGGTTTGGCGTTCCAGGCTCAAAGTTTATCCCTTTCTTGACCTTGAAGACGATATTCGGGAACAATGCCTGTTCTCCGTTGCCGAGCCCCTTCTCATATGCCCACAAGAGCTTCTCTACGACTAGTCTTCCGCCACGACTCATATCGGTTCCGACATTGACACTTGTGAACGGTGTTTGGCTACCGCTTCTTGAATGCATCGTATTCAAGTTGAACACGAGCGCCTCCATCGCCTGCTCGACCTCTTTCTCAGTACGAGCCCATGCCAACCGTTCGATTTCATCTGAGCTCATCTTCGAACCGAGTTCCATGACCATCTTTCTAATATCTTTGACTTGATAATCGTATTCAAGTTCGACATAAGGTGCCAACTCTTCATCGAACCATCCGCTCGCCTGTCCTCCATGCTGTTCGGACTGATTGGATTGAAAGATGATGCAGACCAACTGTGTGGCAGTTCGAATGCGCTTCGGCGGACGAATCATCCCATGACCCGGATTGAACCCTTTCTTCAACAGCTTAGCGAAAGGGATGAAGCAACAAGTCTGCGTACCTACTGGCATCCAGGAGAAGTCATGGATATACATCCAGTTCTTTGCGACAGCTTCTTTCGCTTCTTCAGAAATTAAATGGACGGTAGCAAACTCCTTGCTCGCCTCTTCGCTAATCTGAAGGAGTTTTGCGGACGGAGAGTTTCCGACATTCGCATTCTCTCGCCCGGTCTTCTCTGTGATATGTTGGATTTTGGCATGCAATAGCCCACGTTTGAGCCGTTCATTCATCCGCTTTTCACGTACTTGCTCAAAGATATCAGCTTCTTTTTCATAACCCAAGTCCCGCAAGGATTGTTGTACGATATTTTGAATCATTTCGACATGTGTCGGGGATGGTTCCTTCTCTACCTGTTTCGTCACATAATCAACCATCGCTCCCCGTTCTTTTTCAGACCAATCAAAATGACTGAACACCTTCACAATCTTATTCTTTTCAAAGGGCACCAATCGACCGTCTCTTTTTTTAATCATCTTGCATCTCCTCCTTCAAGTGAATGATTTGTTGATTCCAAGAGCCTCTGAACGGGCAAATTGGATATCGCTTGTCTTTTTCGAATTTTCCATCGACCAATGTGTCGATAGATGCAGAAAGACGGGCTTTCTGCTCCGATGAAAAAGATGTCCACTCATATCCGGTATAAACCCAGATATTGTGACACCCTTGTCTTTTTAACTCTTGAGTCAAACATAGTGTGCTCTCCCACTGCATGAGCGGGTCTCCCCCCGATATCGTAATCCCATCGTATGGATGTTTTAAGAACCGTTCCATCACGTATTCGACGACTTCTTCTACTTCAAAAGGGACACCGTTCTTCCGTGACCATGTCGCTGAATTGTGACATCCTTCACATTGATGAGCGCAACCGTTTAAAAATAAAACAAGACGGACTCCTTCTCCGTCTGCCACACTCTCTATGACCGCATCCTCTAACATTCCTTGAACATATATCTTCATCCCACCAACTCCTTTCCTTGTTATTTTAAGAATCGGAGACTTGTTTCATTCGTTCTTCGTGGTGACAATTCTGTGACGTGTGTCGAATCCATCTCCATAAAAAAAAGCCGCTCATTGAGCGACTTTGTTTAGCTTTTCGATTGCAAGGTGGTTTACTCTGTTCATTTCCTGCTTTGCATCCTCTATTGTGTTGAATACCGAACGATATTCTAAATCGAAAAGATAACCTTCTCTCTTTTTAAAGATGAAAAATGCTTCATTCTTCAATCCATTCAATCTTCCATCATAGAACATCAAGACCAAATCGGAGTTGACATCGACGACTTCAAGACTATAAAGGAAACCGATGAGCTTTTCTCTATAGTTATCCTCTTCTTGCCATTCCCCACTCAGCAGAAATGCTTTGACCTCTTCGTTAAGAATAGAAGAAGGTCGGATGTCCCAAGTCCGGGCAAGTCGATTTTTGACGAGTTCCTGCAGATGCGTACTTAAGGAGTGAATATTCTCCTTCGGCTCCCATAGTTGCTCGAATGAGAGCAATAAGATGACTCGCCACTCTTCTTCTTGCAAGTCATGTTGGTCAGAAAGGATAAATCTCACATCCCTAAACGCTTTTGTTGCCGAAATATCTTTCGTGTACTTTTTTAAATGGTTTCCCACTGAAGCGTATACTTTGACCTCTAGACCTTCCTTGTCAGAAATCCTGAGTTGAGTGTGACTAGAAGGTGTTCCCAATCTGATACCGTTGAACTCGAATCGATATCTATGCTCGAACAGGGAATCCGCCATTTGAACGATTCCAGAATCTAACCGGTTCTCAATCATGTCGCCATTTTTACACGCTATCACGGATGACCCATTCCTTTCTGAATACGGGATTGAAGTGATGTCCTGGTTGGATAGAACCTCAATCACCCTATCGCTCAGACTCTCGTGAGCGATGATTCGAATCATGGGATATGCATGTTTGCGTGCATAGCGATAGAGATGAGATGAAAAGAAAAGAACTGCTTTCTCATATTCAGCTAATGAATATCCAGAATTTCTCTCAAAGTTTGTATACATCTGATAGGTTGGGAACTCGAATTCTGCATATCGTTCCCGGAATTTTACCTTCAGGAAATCAATCGATGGTGTATCCACATCTTCATTTTGTACGATTACCTTGAATTCCGCATCTTGTACAATCCCGTATTCAAGCCATTTCATCGTAATCTTTCCTTCCTGTTTCCAAACCAAAGGAAAGTAGGCTTCGAGGTATTTTAAGTCTCCTAGATGTTCTTTGTTCTTATCGACTGTTTTCGTGACATTATCTCGTAAGCGTTCGATTACATTTAGCATTGCTAATGGATTCATTTTGCCAACTCCTTAGAAGTTTAATTGTCAATTGAAGACGAGGTGATACTTCTCCAACATCTTTGGAGCGATAGCACGCACATTCTCCCAATTCTTCTCCCGCTCTAGCATGTCCTCACGCTTCTCATAGAGGTTGTTGAGCGTTTCACGAAGCCCCTCGATATTTTTTAATCTCGTTTCACGTTTGTCTCGAAGGTTTTGTCTGCCATTCGCCGTAAGCATCAACATTGTCCCTTTTATGAGCGTCAACACCGTCGCTCTATTAAATGAAGAGTAAGACTTTTCGAGTTTTCGAAACTCTCTGCTTAGTAGATAGAATGGATTTTCTAATAGCTTCGTAGAGAGGTTTATCATCATTTCTTCGTATGTGATGGTCTTCTCCAATCCTTTTACTCGTCTCTCATATGCCTCCATAGACTCATCATTCTTCCCTAAACGGTCGAATACGAGAAAATGTCCTTTGACAACCTTTAATACTGGAACCTTTTGCAATGAGAATGTCCATGAGTCCCCGTTGTCTTCCATTTCAAATCCATCATTCTTCAAACTCCCGCTCAATTTTTCCATGAACTCTCGTTTCGCAACGTTTACCTCATCTCGAAAAATCCCTTTTCCTTTTTGTGAGATATAAAGCGTCGCTTCCCTCATCTGTTGAAAGTTCTGTGTGCGGATGGCTTCTTCCATCATGGAAATTCCATTTTGAACTTCAAGTGCCAGTATTTTCTCCTGACGTTTAAACTGCTCTTGAAGATGTGACATCAAATCACCCCTTTAGTATATTTTGTTTATAATATACTTTTAATTTACAAAATAGTCAAAAAAGAAGGGGATATCCCTTCTCTCATAAATAGAAATGAATCTCTTCACCTTTGCTTTTTGACGTCTTCTCGGCATAGATTCTGGCTAGTTCATTTCTCGTCCATTGAATCTCATCATCAGTTGAAAAATAATCGGTATTACCCAACAGCTGAGGAATGGCGGGAATTAGCAGACGTTCGATGGGGTCTCTATCCTGTTTTTTATGAAACAAGGCATCTAGAAGGGGCATATCCCCTTTATGTGTCTCGGTTACATGGATTGGCGTAAAAATATACTTCTCACCATCTTGCTGATAGACATATTTTCTAACAGCCCCTTCTTCCGTAACAATCAGTATCTTTCCTTGACTGGATTTGTGGTCTTTTTCGGTCATTCGGTGTTTCTCCTTATTCTTTATATACTTCATATGCTTATCATTCCTTTCACCTATAGAATCTTTATCATGTATTAGTAAAATTAAATTGACTATTTTCATAAATCGGAGTACTCTTATCATAGGGGGTGAGACATTTTGCACACATTTGAAATCATTGATGGGTATATTCATGACGGTACAGTCAACGATTATATATCTGTATCATATAAAGACGGCACTTCTGTGGCTTCTCTTTCTTATAAAGACTACGAGGTTCATTATGTCCTTGACCACTATTGGAACAATCAATTCGTATTGCATTTGCGACATAAGGAGACAGACGGTCGTTGGACAGAGGTGACGCTTAAGCAACAGTATTCTCAGTCTCCACATCCACATGAACTCGAATACATTTTATACAGTGCGTTACGTGACAATATTGATGTTGAGCTCGCATACGGTGTCAAAATTTTAGGTGCCCGTGTGGAACAATCGCTATCCCTAGTCAAGAAACGGGAAGAAAACATACTCAAAGGAGTAATCATGGCAATTATTGAAGAGACTAACGACCAAATCGAATTTGAAATTTCGCACTCCTTCATCGGAGAATTCTTCAATCTCTATATTTATCATCAGAGAATACCTACAGTTAGAAGAATACTCGCTCTATCTCTACCTGGATTGAATAAAAAAATCAATGACATTTTGAACTCATCTATTGATTAATTTTATATGTGCAGTTGATAAACTCTAAAAGAAACCTTACTCTATCTAAGAGGTGAATGAACTTGCATCAGTACAGATTCATTAACAACTACATCATTGAAGGAACTCCTGAAATGTACGCAGAGCACAATCCGGATGGAACTATTATTGGATTTTAAGAGGTGAATAGAATTTGCACACGTATGACTTTGTTAGTGGCTTTATCATGGACGGTACTGCTGAAATGTTCGCTAATTACCACTCGAATGGTACTGTCATTGCATCTATCGCACATGAAAGACATGAGATTCAATTGGTTTTAGAAACTAAGAACGAAAAACATTTCGCAGTATATGTCCTCACACAATTTTCAAACGAGCGATTGCGGAAAACCCGATTGAATTTAAACTACACCAAACTCACACACCCGATTAAAGTGGAATATGAGCTGTTTCGAATCTTGCGTCACGTCAAGAAAACCTCGCTCGGTTTAAATGTGGCGTTTCGTGAATACAGCATTTCAAATTCGAAAACCTTTTACGACAAGCAAGAAGTGATTTACGAGAATCTAGACAAATTTTTGCAAAAAGTAAAAGACCCAAATATCCCTCTCACATTTTCAATTGCGAATAGTAAAGACACTTTTAGTGTCTACGCTTACTATGATGAAAAAAGCTTGACGCAAGACAATGTGTCTAAAATCCTCAATAATATGGAACCTTTATTGTTAAAAATCATAGAAGACTACTAAATCCCCTTTTTGGGGGATTTTTTATTTTCAATATTTGAACAACATAGCAATAAATTGATGACCTGCACCGACCGTCCAGAACATCAAATAGTCTCCCCGATTGATGCGTCCTTCCTCGATGGCTTCATGCAACGCCAGGAACGGACTCGTGGTACCTGTATATCCAAATCGGTGTCCCACAAAGTTCATTTGTTCATCGGATAGTCCGAAATGTTTTTGAATCTTCAATGTGTCACCATAGGCGAACTGAGACAAGAAGTAGCCTGCCATGTTTTGAGGGGACAAAGCATTCCGCTCGAACAGCGTCTCCATCAGATTGAAGATGATGGGTGTCCCGAAACTTGAGTCAAACGGAATGAAATCGATGTATCCGCCAACACCCTGCTTCGAAAGTCCCTCTTTCGGATAAATGATTTTATCCGTATTCGCCGAATAGGTGTGTACGAGCGCATCGATGAACCCTGTCTCTTCTTCTGTCTTTTCTAAGATGACCGCAACAGCGGCATCTCCTTGGTTCGCATAGGTGATTTCTTGGTTCGGGTTTGCGATGGCTGTCATATGGTCTGAACCAATGACCAACGTCCGCTGAACGTAAGGGTTGGACATCATGTATCGTGATGCCTGTTCGACAGCCATGGTCATACCTGCGCAGTTCGCATTGCTATCGAGTACAGCGACATGACTCTCACACCCCAATGCCTCATGGACGAGCATGGCATTCGTCGGAATGATATATTCCGGCACTTGTGTCGAGAACACAATCATATCAATGTCCTTCACGGAAATGTTTGCTTTCTCTATAGCACGTTTTGCGGCTTCGATGCCCATCGTGAGCGTTGTCTCGCCCTCTCCTGCAATGTGGCGTTCCTTTTTGTTCAAAGCCTGTAACAAACCAGAAATGTCTCGCCCTTGCTCTTCAAAGTGCTTGAGGTAGAAGTCATTACCTCGTTTATTCTCTGGATGATACATCCCGATAGATGCCATTTTAATATTTGTTGTCATAGTAAAATCCCCCTTAAAAATCATACGTCTTTTCATTTTCTCTTCAATGAGGTTTATAGAGCAACCTTATTGATTGAGTACAAAATGATATTACAACCAATTTTGACTATAGTCAAAATTTAAGTGTTTGAGCCTATTCGATAAATTAAAAAAAAAAGAGCATTTAGCTCTTTTAATGACTCACACTGTGACTAGCACTGGTTTTCTATAAGGTTTGCTCGTCAAGATAGGCAACCATTGTTCACATGTTCCAATTCTGAAGTATGAGATGAATTGATG
>NZ_JACSJK010000020.1:0-252 GCF_018617035.1 Exiguobacterium sp. s140 | reverse complement strand
TAAGATGGGTGTAGCTCATGAGATTTCCTCCGTCTGAATGTGTGTTGTGGTGACTTCATTCTACACGAGGAAAGCGTCATGGGCTTTTTGTGTTCACTTTTGGGTGTTGCACTTAATTTTATAATTCATCTCAAATAAAAAGAGGTTTTTAAAGTCTTGAGTCCATCCCAAAACCTTAAAAACCCCTTATCTACCACGTACTTTTCAAGCTTACTTTTCAATTATCTCCAACCACGCCACCGTCTCCACATG
>NZ_JACSJK010000019.1:0-344 GCF_018617035.1 Exiguobacterium sp. s140 | reverse complement strand
CGGACCATATGTGAAATTGGTTTTTGATGTCTTGATGAATCTTCAGTTTTCAAGGAACAAAAGTGGAGCCTAGCGGGATCGAACCGCTGACCTCCTGCGTGCAAGGCAGGCGCTCTCCCAGCTGAGCTAAGGCCCCGTATTAGAATTGTTCATAAAAATGGTGGGCCTAAGTGGACTCGAACCACCGACCTCACGCTTATCAGGCGTGCGCTCTAACCGGCTGAGCTATAGGCCCTCTTAGAGAGGTTTTGGTCTCTCAAAACTGAACGATGGGCAATGCCACATGGGCATTTTCCTTAGAAAGGAGGTGATCCAGCCGCACCTTCCGATACGGCTACCTTGTT
>NZ_JACSJK010000018.1:0-355 GCF_018617035.1 Exiguobacterium sp. s140 | reverse complement strand
GAGAAGGCAATTATTCCTGTGTAGAGGCGGCCGACGATCTGTTCCGGAGACCAGGTCGCACGCAGCTTCTCGACGATCGTCCGGCGCATCGTGTCGTCGAGCTTCGTCTTGGCACCGCAGTTGGTTTTCGCCTTTTCGTAGCGCCTCTGCGCACGTCCTGATTCATAGCCGGGGTTCCGTTTGATCTCCCGCGAGACGGTCGATGGCTGTCGCCCGAGCCGTCTCGCGATGGACCGGATGGACATCCCGAGCTCCAGCTAGTTCTCTATTTTCACGCGTTCCGTTGTGGTAAGATGGGTGTAGCTCATGAGATTTCCTCCGTCTGAATGTGTGTTGTGGTGACTTCATTCTACAC
>NZ_JACSJK010000017.1:0-380 GCF_018617035.1 Exiguobacterium sp. s140 | reverse complement strand
ATGCGCCGGACGATCGTCGAGAAGCTGCGTGCGACCTGGTCTCCGGAACAGATCGTCGGCCGCCTCTACACAGGAATAATTGCCTTCTCCACCATCTACCGTTGGATCTATGCGGGACGAATCGACGTGCCCCTGACCGTGCTCCGCCAGAAAGGGAAACGTCAAAAGCCGACCGAGACGCGCGGACGCATCAACGTCGGACTCTCCATCTCGCAACGGCCGCCAGAGGTCAGGGGACGCCGGACGTTCGGGCACTGGGAGCTCGACACCGTCGTCTTCGGACGAGGGAAGTCGAAGGCGTGCGTCGCGACGTTCATCGAGCGGAAGAGCCGGTTCTATCTCGCCCTGCCGATCGCGGACCGCACCGCGGCCTCGATGGA
>NZ_JACSJK010000016.1:0-421 GCF_018617035.1 Exiguobacterium sp. s140 | reverse complement strand
ATTTTCTTTCTCTTCCTCCGGGTACTTAGATGTTTCAGTTCCCCGGGTATGCCTCACGCCACGCTATGTATTCACGTGGGTGTCCCGCCGGTCTCCCGGCGGTGGGTTCCCCCATTCGGAGATCTCTGGATCAATGTGTACTTACCACTCCCCAGAGCATTTCGCTGTTCGTCGCGTCCTTCATCGGCTCCTAGTGCCAAGGCATCCACCGTACGCCCTTTCTACCTTGATCTAGCGTCTAAGACACACGGTCCGTTGCGGACCATATGTGAAATTGGTTTTTGATGTCTTGATGAATCTTCAGTTTTCAAGGAACAATCGAGGGACGAACCCTCAAAACTGAACGATGGGCAATGCCACATGGGCATTTTCCTTAGAAAGGAGGTGATCCAGCCGCACCTTCCGATACGGCTACCTTGTT
>NZ_JACSJK010000015.1:0-771 GCF_018617035.1 Exiguobacterium sp. s140 | reverse complement strand
CGTTCCCATGCCGAACACGGAAGTTAAGCGTCTCAGCGCCGAAAGTAGTTGGGGGATCTCCCCCTGTGAGGATAGGACGTTGCCAGGCTACATATTGGAGGATTAGCTCAGCTGGGAGAGCACCTGCCTTACAAGCAGGGGGTCGGCGGTTCGATCCCGTCATCCTCCACCATTTACACCTGCCGGTGTAGCTCAGTTGGTAGAGCATCTGACTTGTAATCAGAGGGTCGAGGGTTCGAATCCTTTCGCCGGCACCATTTGATCTTTTTTAAAAAGTCTACCGCTAGAAATTATACCTTGCCGGGGTGGCGGAATTGGTAGACGCACAGGACTTAAAATCCTGCGAGGGTTTCCTCGTGCCGGTTCAAGTCCGGCCCTCGGTACCATTAATATTTTCCCATGATGATTATTCGTCTCGCACCCTTAGCTCAGCTGGATAGAGCGTTAGACTACGAATCTAAAGGCCGGGAGTTCGAATCTCTCAGGGTGCACCATTTTTAGACGGGAAGTAGCTCAGCTTGGTAGAGCACTTGGTTTGGGACCAAGGGGTCGCAGGTTCGAATCCTGTCTTCCCGACCATCATCACTTATATGGGGCCTTAGCTCAGCTGGGAGAGCGCCTGCCTTGCACGCAGGAGGTCAGCGGTTCGATCCCGCTAGGCTCCACCAATTTTATTTTTTTACAGACGAACTTTGAAAACTGAACGATGAGGCAAAAATAAGTTTTACATTTTTTGAATGAAGCGCAAGCTTCGTCAATTTAAGAGCTATA
>NZ_JACSJK010000014.1:0-900 GCF_018617035.1 Exiguobacterium sp. s140 | reverse complement strand
CCGTTCCCATGCCGAACACGGAAGTTAAGCGTCTCAGCGCCGAAAGTAGTTGGGGGATCTCCCCCTGTGAGGATAGGACGTTGCCAGGCTTTATTTTTTTAAAAAAGTTATTGACTTTACATAGAATGACCTTTAAAATAGGTAAAGTCGATATGACTTAAAACGGTCTCGTGGTGTAGGGGTTAACATGTCTGCCTGTCACGCAGAAGATCGCGGGTTCGAATCCCGTCGAGACCGCCATTTTAAATTAAATACGTATGGCTTTGTAGCTCAGTTGGTAGAGCAAAGGACTGAAAATCCTTGTGTCGGCGGTTCGATTCCGTCCAAAGCCACCATATAACACGCCGGTGTAGCTCAGTTGGTAGAGCATCTGACTTGTAATCAGAGGGTCGAGGGTTCGAATCCTTTCGCCGGCACCATTTTTTCATGGCGGTTGTGGCGAAGTGGTTAACGCACCGGATTGTGATTCCGGCATTCGAGGGTTCAATTCCCTTCAGCCGCCCCATTAAAATTTAATGAGCCATTAGCTCAGTTGGTAGAGCATCTGACTTTTAATCAGAGGGTCGCAGGTTCGAGCCCTGCATGGCTCACCATTTTCTCATTATTTTTTATTCAATACGTAATTTCACGTGCGGGTGTGGCGGAATTGGTAGACGCGCTAGACTTAGGATCTAGTGTCTTTGACGTGGGGGTTCGAGTCCCTTCACCCGCATCTTTAAATACTTATGCGGAAGTAGTTCAGTGGTAGAATACGACCTTGCCAAGGTCGGGGTCGCGGGTTCGAATCCCGTCTTCCGCTCCATTTTAATACGCGGTCGTGGCGGAATCGGTAGACGCGCTAGGTTGAGGGCCTAGTGGTGGTTAACACCGTGGAGGTTCAAGTCCTCTCGACCGCACCAT
>NZ_JACSJK010000012.1:1713-2913 GCF_018617035.1 Exiguobacterium sp. s140 | reverse complement strand
TTGTTCCCTGAAAACTGAGGATTCATCAACACAAACCATTAGACTAGATCAAAGCCTCGACCGATTAGTATCATTCAGCTCCACGTGTCGCCACGCTTCCACCCATGACCTATCTACCTCATCGTCTCTGAGGGGTCTTTCTTGATTGCTCAAAGGGAAATCTCATCTCGGAGGGGGCTTCATGCTTAGATGCTTTCAGCACTTATCCCGTCCGCACGTAGCTACCCAGCGGTGCTCCTGGCGGAACAACTGGTACACCAGCGGTGCGTCCATCCCGGTCCTCTCGTACTAAGGACAGCTCTCCTCAAATTTCCTGCGCCCACGACGGATAGGGACCGAACTGTCTCACGACGTTCTGAACCCAGCTCGCGTACCGCTTTAATGGGCGAACAGCCCAACCCTTGGGACCTACTCCAGCCCCAGGATGCGATGAGCCGACATCGAGGTGCCAAACCTCCCCGTCGATGTGGACTCTTGGGGGAGATCAGCCTGTTATCCCCAGGGTAGCTTTTATCCGTTGAGCGATGGCCCTTCCATGCGGAACCACCGGATCACTAAGCCCGACTTTCGTCCCTGCTCGACTTGTAGGTCTCGCAGTCAAGCTCCCTTCTGCCTTTGCACTCTTCGAATGATTTCCAACCATTCTGAGGGAACCTTTGGGCGCCTCCGTTACTGTTTAGGAGGCGACCGCCCCAGTCAAACTACCCGCCTGACACGGTCCTCCAGCCGGATCACGGCTGCGAGTTAGAGACTCTATACGCAAAGGGTGGTATCCCAAGGGTGTCTCCACCGAAGCTGGCGCTCCGGCTTCACAAACTCCCACCTATCCTGTACATCGCGTACAAAGCCTCAATATCAGGCTGTAGTAAAGCTCCATGGGGTCTTTCCGTCCTGTCGCGGGTAACCTGCATCTTCACAGGTACTATGATTTCACCGGGTCTCTCGTTGAGACAGTGCCCAAATCGTTACGCCTTTCGTGCGGGTCGGAACTTACCCGACAAGGAATTTCGCTACCTTAGGACCGTTATAGTTACGGCCGCCGTTTACTGGGGCTTCGGTTCAGTGCTTCTCTTGCGATGACACATCCCCTTAACCTTCCAGCACCGGGCAGGCGTCAGCCCCTATACTTCATCTTGCGATTTAGCAGAGACCTGTGTTTTTGCTAAACAGTCGTTTGGGCCTATTCACTGCGGCTTATGT
>NZ_JACSJK010000012.1:0-1613 GCF_018617035.1 Exiguobacterium sp. s140 | reverse complement strand
CCATAAGCGTCCCTTCTCCCGAAGTTACGGGACCATTTTGCCGAGTTCCTTAACGAGAGTTATCCCGCGCGTCTTAGAATTCTCATCTCGCCTACCTGTGTCGGTTTGCGGTACTGGCGCCGACCTCCTCACTAGAGGCTTTTCTTGGCAGCGTGAAATCCGGTGCTTCGCCCTACGGGCTCCACGTCACAGCTCAACCTTGTGTGCCGGGCGGATTTGCCAACCCGACGGCCTCGCTGCTTGTCCGTGCACTTCCAGTCGCACGGTCACCTTATCCTTCTGCGTCCCCCCATCGTTCAAACGGTGGTACGGCGGTACAGGAATATCGACCTGTTGTCCATCGCCTACGCCTTTCGGCCTCGGCTTAGGTCCAGACTAACCCTGAGCGGACGAGCCTTCCTCAGGAAACCTTAGGCTTTCGACGGAGGGGATTCTCACCCCTCTTTTCGCTACTCACACCGGCATTCTCACTTCCAAGCGCTCCACGGCTCCTCACGATACCGCTTCACTGCTGCTTGGAACGCTCTCCTACCATCCCTTACGGGATCCATAGCTTCGGTGGTATGTTTAGCCCCGTTACATTTTCGGCGCGGCGCCACTCGACTAGTGAGCTATTACGCACTCTTTGAATGGTGGCTGCTTCTAAGCCAACATCCTAGTTGTCTGTGCAGCGCCACATCCTTTTCCACTTAACATACACTTGGGGACCTTAGCTGATGGTCTGGGCTGTTTCCCTCTCGACTACGGATCTTATCACTCGCAGTCTGACTCCCGAGTACAAGTTGCTGGCATTCGGAGTTTGACTGAATTCGGTAACCCTGTGGGGGCCCCTAGTCCAATCAGTGCTCTACCTCCAGAACTCTTCACCTCGAGGCTAGCCCTAAAGCTATTTCGGAGAGAACCAGCTATCTCCAGGTTCGATTGGCATTTCACCGCTACCCACACCTCATCCCCGCACTTTTCAACGTGCGTGGGTTCGGACCTCCAGTCAGTGTTACCTGACCTTCATCCTGGACATGGGTAGATCACCTGGTTTCGGGTCTACGACGACGGACTGATGCGCCCTGTTCAGACTCGCTTTCGCTGCGGCTCCGCCTCATCGGCTTAACCTCGCCCGCCATCGTAACTCGCCGGTTCATTCTACAAAAGGCACGCCATCACCCGTGAACGGGCTCTGACTACTTGTAGGCATACGGTTTCAGGATCTCTTTCACTCCCCTTCCGGGGTGCTTTTCACCTTTCCCTCACGGTACTGGTTCACTATCGGTCACTAGGAAGTATTTAGCCTTGGGAGATGGTCCTCCCGGATTCCGACGGGGTTTCACGTGTCCCGCCGTACTCAGGATCCACTCTGGAGGGGATGGGGTTTCGGCTACAGGGCCGTCACCTTCTCTGGCCGACCTTTCCAGGTCGTTCACCTACCCTATCCCTTTGTAACTCCGTGTAGAGTGTCCTACAACCCCAGGAAGCATGCTTCCTGGTTTGGGCTGTTCCCGTTTCGCTCGCCGCTACTCAGGGAATCGAATTTTCTTTCTCTTCCTCCGGGTACTTAGATGTTTCAGTTCCCCGGGTATGCCTCACGCCACGCTATGTATTCACGTGGGTGTCCCGCC
>NZ_JACSJK010000011.1:0-5013 GCF_018617035.1 Exiguobacterium sp. s140 | reverse complement strand
CATCGAGCGGAAGAGCCGGTTCTATCTCGCCCTGCCGATCGCGGACCGCACCGCGGCCTCGATGGAGGGGGCGATCCATGCGGTGCACGGCGCCTTCCCGGACGGCACGTTCGAGACGGCGACGACGGACCGTGGCAAGGAGTTCAGCGGTCACGAGCGCATCCAGGCGTCACTCGGTGTGCCGATGTATTTCGCCGACCCGTACTCATCGTGGCAACGGGGAAGCAACGAGAACGCCAACGGGCTCCTGCGCGAGTTCTTCCCGAAAGGAACGGACTTCGCGCAGGTGGCGCATGACGAACTCGCGGACGCGCTCGCCAAGATCAACGGGCGACCGAGAAAGTGCCTGGACTGGAAAACCGCACACGAGGCCTTCACCGAGGAAGTGTTGCGCTTAATTTGACAAACCGTCATAACCTTTAAATCTGGCATCGAATTGGAAGTATGAGACTCATTCCATAATTTTTATATTGAACATATCATCTTGTTGTGTTATTCTATAAATTGATATAAATAAAGATGTAGGAGGAACCGAAACTATGACAGCCTCAATGCGTTTAAGATAAGCTGGCAATAAAAAAAGCAGAATCTATCCCCGATGATAGGCTTTTTTGTTGTGCTTATTTATACGATATTGAGCATTCGTTAGTTACGGTGAGGATATTGGTTATTTAACTATACCTTTATTTAACTATGTCTTTAATATGAATGCTTCCAAATTGTATGTATGCAGACCAAAAGCCACATTGTGGGGTTTGGCCTGCATTTTTTATTGCCTAGAATGCTATTCAAAATAGAAATTCAAGCAAAATAATATGCAGGAGATAATATAAATGGAAAAATACAACAATTGGAAACGAAAATTTTATGCAATATGGGCAGGGCAAGCAGTATCATTAATCACTAGTGCCATCCTGCAAATGGCGATTATTTTTTACCTTACAGAAAAAACAGGATCTGCGATGGTCTTGTCTATGGCTTCATTAGTAGGTTTTTTACCCTATGCGATTTTGGGGCCTGCCATTGGTGTGCTAGTGGATCGTCATGATAGGAAGAAGATAATGATTGGTGCCGATTTAATTATCGCAGCAGCTGGTGCAGTGCTTGCTATTGTTGCATTCTATATGGAGCTACCTGTCTGGATGGTTATGATAGTATTGTTTATCCGTAGCATTGGAACAGCTTTTCATACCCCAGCGCTCAATGCGGTTACACCACTTTTAGTACCAGAAGAACAGCTAACGAAATGCGCAGGCTATAGTCAGTCTTTGCAGTCTATAAGCTATATTGTTAGTCCGGCAGTTGCAGCACTCTTATACTCCGTTTGGGATTTAAATGCTATTATTGCCATCGACGTATTGGGTGCTGTGATTGCATCTATTACGGTAGCAATTGTACGTATACCTAAGCTGGGTAATCAAGTGCAAAGTTTGGAACCAAATTTCATAAGAGAAATGAAAGAAGGAATTGTCGTTCTGAGACAAAACAAAGGATTGTTTGCCTTATTACTCTTAGGAACACTATATACTTTTGTTTATATGCCAATTAATGCACTATTTCCTTTAATAAGCATGGAATACTTTAATGGAACACCTGTGCATATTTCTATTACGGAAATTTCCTTTGCCTTTGGAATGCTAGCAGGAGGCTTATTGTTAGGAAGATTAGGGAGCTTCGAAAAGCGTGTATTACTAATAACTAGTTCATTTTTTATAATGGGGGCCAGTTTAGCCGTTTCGGGAATACTTCCTCCAAATGGATTTGTAATATTTGTAGTTTGCTGTGCAATAATGGGGCTTTCGGTGCCATTTTATAGCGGTGTGCAAACAGCTCTTTTTCAGGAGAAAATTAAGCCTGAATATTTAGGACGTGTATTTTCTTTGACCGGAAGTATCATGTCACTTGCTATGCCAATTGGGTTAATTCTTTCTGGATTCTTTGCTGATAAAATCGGTGTAAATCATTGGTTTTTACTATCAGGTATTTTAATTATTGGCATTGCTATAGTTTGCCCAATGATAACTGAGGTTAGAAAATTAGATTTAAAATAAACAATATTGGAGGGATATTTATGTATCTTATTTTCATGTAATTCTTCCTGCTAAAATCGCAGGGTTTTCCCTGCGTACAAGCAAATGAAAGCATGCGATTATAGACAGGAGGAAATGTTATGGAATTAATATTAAAAGCAAAAGACATTCGTGTGGAATTCAAAGGACGCGATGTTTTAGATATAAATGAATTAGAAGTATATGATTATGACCGTATTGGTTTAGTAGGAGCAAATGGTGCAGGAAAAAGCACTTTACTCAAGGTACTTTTAGGAGAATTAATTCCCCCAGGATGTAAAATGAATCGTCTGGGTGAACTTGCCTATATTCCCCAGTTGGACGAAGTAACTCTGCAGGAGGAAAAAGATTTTGCACTTGTAGGCAAGCTAGGTGTTGAGCAATTAAATATACAGACCATGAGCGGTGGTGAAGAAACAAGGCTTAAAATAGCACAGGCCTTATCGGCACAGGTTCATGGTATTTTAGCGGATGAACCTACGAGCCATTTAGACCGTGAAGGAATTGATTTTCTAATAGGACAGCTAAAATATTTTACAGGTGCACTGTTAGTTATTAGCCATGACCGCTATTTTCTTGATGAAATAGTAGATAAAATATGGGAACTGAAAGATGGCAAAATCACTGAGTATTGGGGAAACTATTCTGATTATCTTCGTCAGAAAGAGGAAGAACGTAAGAGCCAAGCTGCAGAATACGAACAATTTATTGCGGAACGTGCCCGATTGGAAAGGGCTGCGGAGGAAAAGCGAAAACAGGCTCGTAAAATAGAACAGAAGGCAAAAGGTGCTTCAAAGAAAAAAAGTACTGAAGGCGGAGGGCGTTTAGCTCATCAAAAATCAATAGGAAGTAAGGAAAAAAAGATGCATAATGCCGCTAAATCCCTAGAGCACAGGATTGCGGCCTTAGGAAAAGTAGAGGCTCCGGAAGACATTCGCAGAATTCGTTTCAGGCAAAGTAAAGCATTGGAGCTCCATAATCCATACCCTATAGTCGGTGCGGAAATTAATAAAATATTAGGGGATAAGGCACTGTTTGAAAATGCATCTTTTCAAATTCCGCTAGGAGCAAAAGTAGCGATAACTGGAGGTAATGGAACAGGAAAAACAACCTTAATCCAAATGATCTTAAATCATGAAGATGGAATTACTATTTCACCTAAGGCCAAAATAGGATACTTTGCACAAAATGGTTACAAGTACAACAGTAATCAAAAAGTCCTGGAGTTTATGCAGGAGGATTGTGATTACAATGTTTCAGAAATTCGTTCCGTGCTAGCATCCATGGGATTTAAGCAGAACGATATTAGAAAAAGCTTATCTGTTTTAAGTGGCGGCGAAATTATGAAATTATTGCTAGCTAAAATGCTTATGGGTAGATATAACATCTTACTAATGGATGAACCCAGCAATTTCCTTGACATACCAAGCTTAGAGGCTTTGGAAATATTAATGAAGGAGTATTCTGGAACTATAGTGTTTATCACCCATGACAAACGGCTACTCGATAATGTGGCTGATGTGGTTTATGAAATTAGTGATAAGAAAATAAATCTGAAACATTAAATTTAAGGTAGTCGCTGGTCAATAAAGTCTATTCTGGCTGGCGACTCCATTGTTAAAGAGTATAAAGACTTTTTCTAATAATGTCGTAACGTTATTTGTTGAGAAAGAGATTGGAGGGTTATTATTGTTTATACGAGTTGTTCCGTACGACCCCTTTTGGGAAGTAGAGTATGAAAATGAATCACAGAAGATAAGTAACATATTGAAGGATATATTGGTGGAGATTTACCATATTGGCAGTACAGCAGTTAAGGGGTTACATGCTAAACCAATCATAGATATAATGCCCGTAGTGACAAATATTAGTTTGGTTGATAAGCATAACGAAGAATTTGTAGCCATTGGGTATGAGTGTATGGGTGAGTTTGGTATTAAAGGGCGGAGATATTTCCGTAAAGGTGGCGATAACAGGACACACCAAATTCATATATTTGAGCAAAACAGTCACAAAAATATTACTAGGCACATAGCAGTAAGGAACTTTCTGCGTACACATCCTGACATCGCTTTAGAGTATGGTAAATTAAAGATGAAACTGGCTAATCGGTTCCCGGAGGATATTGAAGGCTACTGCGCTGGTAAAGATGCATTTGTAAAGCAACTAGAAAAGGATGCTTTGCTGTGGTATCAAAATAATAAATCATATAAAACACAATAAAATATATATAAATATGAGAGTGAGTTATATCCTATGTTAGGATTAGATAAGAAAAAATTATACCCAAATAAAAATATCCAAACGGTTTTTCTATAAGTAATCTATCGAAAACCCAATGTAGAGATTGGTGAATACACTTACTATAGTGATGATGAAAAAGTCTCCTGAGGAATTTTACAATAATATAGAGCACCACTATGAATTTCTTGGAGATAAGCTAATCATCGGTAAAATTTGCTCTATTGCAGAGGGTGTTAGGTTTATCATGAATGGAGCAACTCATAGGATGTATGAAATTACAAACTATCCCCTTTAATTTCTCTACCGGTGGATGGGAAAAAGTAACTCCTGCAATAGAACAACTTCCTTTTCAGGGTGACACAGTGATTGGCAATGATGTGTGGATAGGTCAAAATGTAATCATAATGCCGGGTGTTAAAAATGGAGAAGGTGCAATTATTACTGCTAACTCAACAGTAGTCCTTGGTTAGAATTTTTTTCTTTAACAACAATAGAGAATTTCGATATCTTCCCACACACGAAAGCCCACAGTAGATATGTTTCCTCAAAGAGAATTCAGTAAAAAAGGAAAATGGAAATTGTCCTTTGACAGCTATCCACTCATCTCAAAACATGTGGAGACGGTGGCGTGGTTGGAGATAATTGAAAAGTAAGCTTGAAAAGTACGTGGTAGATAAGGGGTTTTTAAGGTTTTGGGATG